>NZ_QGDU01000014.1 GCF_003149045.1 Fibrobacter sp. UWR4
TCTCGGTTAAGTCTCATCGCTTGTCCTTTTCTTGGTCGAAAACGCAAGTTAGAAACCTAACCATCCCTAGAATTCACTTTCTAGGGATTTTTTTTGTTTTCAGCCTAGATCGGATTTACTTGACGATGAGAATCCGCGGGATTTATAAACGACGAATGATTTTTCTCACGAGCCTTTTTCTGTAAAGGCAAAGCAATCAGATTTCCCAAACCACCCTTCGGCATAAAGTCTTGATTCGGGAAGAATCTATCAAAGGAATTCATTCCGATTTGCGGACGCAAATCAAGGGCCTTCGTCATCAGAGCAGAACCAAGCTCCCGAGCAAGTTTCGCAGGAATGCATTCGTCAAAGAAAAACCATACATGCCCGCCGCAGCCAGAGCGGGAGCGTTCCAATGACGCAAATACATTTTCCGCCTTGCAAGCAGACATAAACGCTCTGGCATCATCCAGCCAATTGCCATCATCAAAATCCACCGCAAGGAATTTACAGGAGTCATCTTCTAAAAGAGGATATATCCCCGCAACAAAAGGACGCGAGCCATTCCAGCAAGGTTCCTCACCTCTCAGGTGATTTTCGATTACTGTTGCAGTCATCGGCAAAAAACATCGACTTGAACAATCTCCGCATTTTACCTTTGGCTTGTTGCAGACTCCCGGCACCCATTCGTTCTTACATACCGGCTGATAGCCAGACTTCCCCGTTTTGGCACTTTCAAAACGCCTTGCATAGACATCTGAACGCCCTTGAAAAAGCGACTGATACAACTTCACCTTTTCCACGACAGGAGAAAACTTATCAACAACAGCAACAGACCGTTTTAGTAAAGCTATCTGCTCGTCAATTTCCTGCAAACGTTTTAGCAGGGCTGATTTTTCAGCTTCAAGATTGGAAAGGAGGTCAGTCAACTCTTGCATCGGTAAAATCTAAATTTTTACCGATGGTTTAAAATTTCGGGTTATTGCCAAACAAGGTCTTTTTCTCATAAAAAAAGTAAGAAAAAGACCTAATTAACATTACAAAACAGGTCTTTTTCTAGGCAAAAACACAAGAAAAAGACCCACAATTCTTCAATTTAAACAAAAAACATACAAATTTCTACGGCACATTTATAAATATGCCGTAGATTTTTACATACAATAAACAACACACAAACATTTGCATTTGTGTATCAATTATTGTATATTTAGACCATGTCCAAAATCATGGTAGCACACGATATTGTAGCCTCATACGACGGCATTGTCAGAACATCCGACTTCAACGAAAACGGAATCCGCAATGACGAGCTGTCTAGATTCTGCACTAGCGGAAAACTTTACAGAGTTCGCAAAGGCGTGTACAGTGCCGTTCCGACGAACGAAATAGCAGAAGAACGGTTGCTTGCAGAACTCTTGCCCGATGCGGTCATCTGCATGGAATCGGCACTCTACTATTACGGCTATAGCGACCACGCCCCCACGGAATGGACAATTTCCGTGCCTAGGTCATTTTCACGTTCCAGACTTAAAATTGAAGGACTTTTTCTAAAACCACGATATGTGCAAGAAGAACTTTTCAACATTGGACTAAGTACAGAAAACTTCAACGGGTTCGAACTAAAAATTTACGATCGAGAACGATGCATCTGCGACTGCTTCAAGTACCGCAACAAAATAGACAGCGAGCTATTCAACAAGGCCTTGAACGCCTACGCAAGCGACCCTCAAAAGAATCTAATGAAGCTTCTGGATTACGCCCGAAAAATGCGAGTACAAAAGAAAGTTAGAGAAATTATGGAGGTTCTGCTCAATGGCTGATCGCGCAGCATCGGTACTTGCCAAAATACGAAATAAATCCAAGGAAATGGGCTGGAACAGCATGCAAAGCCTTCAGCTATTTTGCCAGGAAGAATTCATCCGTAGAATCAACCTTTCAAAATACAAAGATGCATTTATTTTGAAAGGCGGCCTGCTCATTTACGCGCTTTCAAATTTTGGAAGCAGAACAACCCGAGACGCAGATTTTCTCGTTGAGAACCTCTCAAATTCTCCGGAAAGAATGCGCGAAATCATTCACGAGATAATAAATACGGAATCAGAGAATGACTTTGTAACTTTCGAATTGGCAAATCTAAAAGAGATTGCCAAAGAAAAGAAATATACTGGGGTTTCTGCATTTCTCATAGCAAAAATCAAAAACACCCGTACGGGGATAAACATTGATTTTGGATTTGGAGACACAATCATTCCAAAGCCGAAAACAGCAAACTTTCCTGTTCAAGTCGAAGGGTTTTCATGCCCTCAAATAAAAGTTTACCCCGTAGAAACAATCATCGCAGAAAAAGTTGACGCCATCCTTGACCGAATGGAACTTTCCAGTCGAATGAAGGACTATTTTGACATTCACTTCATTCTTCAAAATTTTGATTTTGATGGTGCAACATTGAAAACCGCCATTGCAAGGACCTTCGAAAATCGACTACGCAATTACGATATGAATCGTTTTCAGAAAGTCCTTCAATTTCACAACGATCAATCTATGGGAACCAAGTGGAAAGCTTTTCTGAGAAAAGCAAAATTGTCCGAGATTCCATTTCAAGATGTTATCGCATCTTTGCAGAAATTTCTTGAATTGCCAATACAAGCATGCTTCAACAATAAAGACTTTTCGCGAAAATGGAAGAGTAAAGAACAGAAATGGATTTAACAAAAAACGCCCTGAAGCGTTGAACTTCAGGGCGTTTCTAAAGGAGATCCCCGCTTTCGCGGGGATGACGTCCATTAGTTATTTAACAACGATATTCACCAGCTTACCCGGCACGGCAATAACCTTAACCACGGTCTTGCCGTTGGTAAACTCTTGAACTCGTTCGTTAGCCATGGCGAGGGCTTCCAAGGCAGCCTTGTCCATGTCCTTGGCGACATTTGCCTTGGCGCGGAGCTTGCCGTTCACCTGGAACACGACTTCGACGGTGTTTTCCACAGCCTTGCTTGCGTCGGCTTCAGGCCATGCCACGTTGGTGAGGGATCCGACCTGACCCAGGATGCTCCACATTTCTTCGGCGATGTGGGGTGCAAAGGGCTGCAGGAGCTTTACGAAGGTTTCGCAAGGTTCGCGGTAGCGCTTGTCCATCTTCATCATTTCGTTGTTGAAGATCATCAGCTGGCTGATAGCGGTGTTGAAGCTCATGTTTTCAATGTCGCTTGTGACCTTGATGATGGACTGGTGCATAATCTTCTGGATTTCTTCCGGAGCGGCTTCGTCAACGAAGACGGGAGCTGCATCGTCGTCGCCTACCACAGAACGCCATGCACGGCCCAGGAAGCGGTTCATACCTTCGATGCCCTTGGTCTGCCAAGGCTTCACGGCATCCAGAGGACCCATGAACATTTCGTACAAACGAAGGCTGTCTGCGCCGTAGTCGCGAACCACGTCGTCCGGGTTCACAACGTTCTTCAGGGACTTACTCATCTTGGCAACAATCTGCTTCAGTTCGATGTCGGTACCCTTCTTGAAGACTGGCGCAAGCGCCATCTGCTTCGGCTCGACCATGTCCGTGAACAAGTTCCCGGCCGCGGCACTCGCCTTAGGCAGCTGTGCCGTTCTTTTCTTCCACTTCGTCGGTAAAAAAATTGGGCGTTCCCCGGCTCCCGAGAACCAAACAACGAAACCGCCGCCGGGTCGGGCTATACTCGCTTCGCTCACCGAGCCTAAAGTCTCGGCCCATACGGGTAACTATCCCTAACGCGAAATCATCAACATTTATTTTTTTATTGAACAACCAAACTGTTTTCCCATTGCTCCAATGAAAAAAACGCCGGATTCATTAGAACCAAAACTTCTTCGAAATTCTAAAGCAAAACCTTGGAAAAATTGTACAACCTCCATTACATTTTCTTTATCTCCTGCCCAATCAGGTCTATGAAATGCTTTCCAAGGGACATCGATAACAGTCAATGCAATTGACGCAGGAATTACAGCAAAGACATCATTAACATATTCAGAATCATTTGCGGAATGTAATGTCAATGAAAAGGGCGTAGAAGATGCGTAAGCAAGACATATTCCCTCCCATTCCGATACATCAATTTGTTCGTACTCTCTTCCCGGCCCCAAAGAAATCCAGGGATCAGCAACAGATGAGTCTAACTCGTAAGTTAATCTAATCCCGTTCTCTTGAGAAATAGCTTTTTCCGAAATTATTTCTACAACCTTTCCATTCTCATTAAAAAAATTAGATTTAAATCCTCTATCATTGGAAGGTATAGGAGTATACCAATCACCCCAATACCCTTCATAGGGACCCATCCACAGATTATCACTCCCATCCCAAAGATTTCCAGAATATCCTTCCGTTATAACAAGGTCATTTAATGTAGGAGCATCTATTTTCCCACCTTTACAAACATAAAGCTTTCCACTAACTTCACCAACTTTTACCTCGCCGTCATTTTCGCAATCAATTGTCAATTCATCATACAATTTAACATCAATTTTTTCCCATCCACTAGACTTGCACTGCATAGGCGTCCGCAATTCACCATCCACTCCTTTTTCCATCACGCTAACTGCATTCAAATTTTTATTTGAACATGATCCTAATAATTGCTCAACTGCAGCAGCGGATCTCCATTTCTCATTCTCACAAACATAAAATTGACCATTATTTCTGCTAAGTTCATTCTTATTTTCAACTATTTCAGCATCTCGTTCAGCAGAACACAATCCGATCTCGTATGCCTTAGTCCAGTACCCTTCAACTATAGTTTCAAAATCAGCAACGGAAGTAAATAGTTTCCAGTTCATAATATTTTCTCTTACAGAAGTCAAATCATAAAGAGCTATTCCATCCGCAATATCCATCTTTATTTGTTCATCATTCAAGACGCCGTCTTCTCTGATATCAAATGCTATTTTTGATATTCGTTCTGAAAAAGAAGACTCCATATCAGTTCCTAAAGTCAATACTGAAACCGCCAACAACGCCGCATCATCCTGAGTTGTTCCTCCAATAGAAAGATCCTCTGCAGACAATTCTGTTGCAGCTTCTATATCAAAAATCGACAAGACTTCCTTTTCTGCTTGAACCTTGGCTTCTTCAAAAGACTTCCCTTGCTTTTTCACCAGGAATAGAATTCGTTCATACTCCATATGAGTCAAAACATTGACGTTGATCGTATTTCTATTCGTCAAATCCGATATTGCATACAACTGTATTCTAGACAGAGACTTTTTCCCACTCACTTCGTTGTTGAAAAATCCATCGGCAATAATTGTCACATATTGCGAAGATAGATCCTTCGCATTAATTTCAAACTCACCTTTATCATTTTCCAATTTTACGAAAAAGGAATTCTTTGTTTGCTCGAAGGAGGAACTATCCATTTCATATAGTGTAACAGTTGTTCCTGTTAAAAACGGACCTTTTTGAGAAACACCTGAAATTTTTTTAGAAATCGTTTGTACCTTGGAAGGTCCCACACCAGAACTTGATATACTGGAGTCATACACACTTGAACAAGATTTCAAGGTTTCTTGAACGCTGGAAGACGACTCCGGCATTTCCGTCAGAAGCCATTTCCCATTGTGACATTTATAGAAGCTAGAATCAGCCTCATAAAATTCAACTTTTCCTTCTCTAGAATCCGTACACTTACCGAGACCTTCAGTTAGATCTCCTATAACAGAATCACCTAAATTTGCAGATTGAGGATCATTCTCGGAACAGGAAATCATTGTAGGTACAGCCATTAAAGCAATCAACAGTCCGAATAAAAACAAGGACCTGTTCTTGTTAACAAAATTCATGGTTTTATCTCCTTTTTAAGCGTTGTCCCATTTTACATCACTAAGGGGAGCAAAGATTACCAGTTCATCATCAAATGATCTCAAAAATTTACTGAAATCATGCACGACAATCTCCATCATCCACACCTATGGAGTTCCACCCTCATCCCACAAAAACCGCGTCAATTTTAGAGAATACAAAAAGGGCGCAGATCGTCGCATTTACCTGTGTGAGGCTCTCGACAGCCTATAGACGATAAACGCAAACGACCCACGCCCCGAAAGGGCTGTTGCTTTTGGCCACAAACAACCAAAGACCGGTCTAAGGACCGGTACAGCAAACCGAGACACACCAAAAACGGCATGCCTGCGTGAGCGTTCACCTTATTCTCGTCTATGGAAATTGTCGAGATTTCACACAGAGAACAAGAGCAAAACTCTCTATTAATGTCTATGTAAAATTAACTTAAAAATGGGAAGTCTGTGCAACCGGGCCATGAAAAATCCTAGTTTACAACCCTTAGAAGCGGCGAAAAGTGATTTCACGTCCAAATTTGACATTCCAATTTGGAAGAATCTTGACTAAATACCTAAAATTAGGTATATTCGTCGTAGAGTCCTTGGTTGGTGAAAGTCGGCTCCATGCCGTGCGTTTCTTTGGAAACCTAGCCGCTGATGGGACTCCAATTTTTTTGCTCTAACGGTTTCTTCTCCGTATAGAAGGTCCCATAAAACTGGTTCGATTGCACGTCAAAGATGTCATGGACCAGTTTTATTTTTTCCCTGATAAAATTAAAATAACGGAAATCATTTTTCTCGTATACTCTGAATACGGTCCAAAGTACGTAGTCTATAACCTGGAGCAATGGCAAATGAGAAGGCTGCTGTAGAAATACACGGATTTTTCCGTTATTTTCCTTTCCCCATTTTTGCTGAAATTTGGCGATAGCATCGTTCAAGGCTTCAGTCATGTTATTAACGCTAACGACGTTACCCATTTCCGAAAAATAGATATCAATTTCACTGTAAAGGTGCAAACGATTTTTCAATAGTTCCGCAACAAGAAACTTGTACAGTTTTTTGTCGCTCATGTTAAATTTGCGACGAAAAACAGATTCATTTTTACGAGCAACAATGATGTACGCTTCAAAGTCCGATTTTTTCAGCAGTTTAAAAACTTTCTCCTTGACTTCGGCACAATCCTTGTTAGCATGAAATCCATTCTTTAGATTCCGCATTGAGGGAACCGCTTGGAGATATTCGTCTTCCATCAATTCCTTGCGTAATTTTTCCAAGTCAACAAGCAACTGATGTGGGTTAGATATTTCCACATAGCCAACAGAAAACGTTTTACTTACGGAGCCTTCTTGCAAGAGATTCTTGCCATGATGCCCAAGAATTCTAGGATCACCAGACTCGTCAAAGTAATAGTACATTTTCTGTGGTAACGCTTCTTTCACTACAACCCCTAATGTTTTTTAGAAAGATCACCACGCAATATATAATTTGAAAGACAATCAAGCAAGCAATTGCAATAAAGCCGGGGCGTTGCGGGCGCGGCGTATGAGCGCCCACCTTGGTGGCCATACGCACTAAGCAACAAGTTGCTAAGTGCTGTCCGCCCGCAGTGGGGGTAGCGGAAGCCCCCTGGGTGGGGGCATAGAAAAAGCCCGCCGAAGCGGGCTTGATTATAAGGGCGGGAGGGCTGAAGCGAGGGGGATTCCTCCCCCACCTCAACCGAACCTTTACTTCACCACGATATTCACCAGCTTACCCGGCACGGCAATGACCTTCACGACGGTCTTGCCAGCAGTAAACTCCTGAACGCGTTCGTTAGCCATGGCGAGAGCTTCCAAAGCAGCCTTGTCCATGTCCTTGGCGACATTTGCCTTGGCGCGGAGCTTGCCGTTCACCTGGAACACGACTTCAACGGTGTTTTCCACAGCCTTGCTTGCGTCAGCTTCAGGCCATGCCACGTTGGTGAGGGATCCTTCGTGACCGAGAATGCTCCACATTTCTTCGGCGATGTGGGGTGCGAAGGGCTGCAGGAGCTTTACGAAGGTTTCGCAAGGTTCGCGGTAGCGCTTGTCCATCTTCATCATTTCGTTGTTGAAGATCATCAGCTGGCTGATAGCGGTATTGAAGCTCATGTTTTCAATGTCGCTTGTGACCTTGATGATGGACTGGTGCATAATCTTCTGGATTTCTTCCGGAGCGGCTTCGTCAACGAAGACGGGAGCTGCATCGTCGTCACCCACCACAGAACGCCATGCGCGGCCCAGGAAGCGGTTCATGCCTTCGATGCCCTTGGTCTGCCAAGGCTTCACGGCATCCAGAGGACCCATGAACATTTCGTACAAACGAAGGCTGTCTGCACCGTAGTCGCGAACCACGTCGTCCGGGTTCACAACGTTCTTCAGGGACTTACTCATCTTGGCAACGATCTGCTTCAGTTCGATGTCGGTACCCTTCTTGAAGAACTTGCCGTTCTTTTCTTCCACTTCGTCGGTGGGAACCTTGGAGCCGGCTGCGTCTTCGTAAGCGAAGGCAAGAATCATGCCCTGGTTAAAGAGCTTCTGGAAGGGTTCGTCGGTAGAGACGAGGCCCAGGTCGAAGAGGACCTTGTGCCAGAAACGGCTGTACAGCAAGTGGAGCACAGCGTGTTCTGCACCGCCCACATAAAGGTCGACAGGCATCCAGTACTTTTCGAGTTCCTTGGCCAGGAATGCGTCGCCGTTGCAGGCGTCGATATAGCGGAGGTAGTACCAGCAGGAACCAGCCCACTGCGGCATGGTGTTGGTTTCGCGAACACCCTTACGGCCGTTAGCGTCAACCACGTTCAGCCATTCAGTTGCGTTGGCCAGCGGAGACTGACCGCCGTCACCCGGCTTGTAGTCCTGCAAGTCCGGCAGCTGCACGGGGAGTTCTGCATCGTCGACGGTAGAGATTTCGCCATCTTCCCAGTGGATAATCGGGAACGGTTCGCCCCAGTAACGCTGACGGCTGAAGAGCCAGTCACGGAGCTTGTAGTTCACGGTAGCCTTACCGATCTTGTTGGCTTCCAGCCATTCGATCACCTTAGCCTTGCCAGCTTCCTTGTTGAGGCCGTTGAGGCAGAGGGTGTCATTCTGGCTGTTGATGTAGGTGCCGTCGGCAGCCCAGCATGCTTCGCCAGCGAGAACCTGGGGCTTCACGTCTTCCGGGCAGGATGCGTCCGGTTCCATGATGCAGATAACAGGCAGGTTGAACTTCTTTGCAAATTCGAAGTCACGAGTGTCGTGGGCGGGCACTGCCATAATAGCGCCGGTGCCGTAGCCAGTCAAAACGTAGTCAGCCACCCAAACCGGAATCTTGGTGCCGGTCAGCGGGTTGATGGCGTAGGAGCCAGAGAACACGCCGGTCTTTTCCTTGGCCAGTTCGGTACGGTCCAGGTCGCTCTTGAGGGCGGCGGCGTGAACGTAGGCTTCCACAGCTTCCTTCTGTTCCGGAGTAGTGAGGGTCGGAACCAGCTTGTGTTCAGGAGCCACCACCATGTAGGTTGCGCCAAACAGGGTATCGCAACGGGTGGTATAGACGCGGAGCTTGTTTTCGGTGGGCTTGCCGTTTGCATCAGCGATTGCGAAATCCACTTCTGCACCCTGGCTCTTGCCGATCCAGTTCTTCTGCATGTCCTTCACACCCTGGGGCCAGTCAAGCTTATCGAGGCCCTTCAGCAAGCGGTCGCCATAATGCGGAATGCGCATGAGCCACTGCTTCAGGTTACGGCGTTCCACTTCCTTGGTGCCGCACTTTTCGTGAGAACCGTCGTTCAAAACTTCTTCGTTAGCGCAAACAATCTTGCAGTGCTTGCACCACCAGACCTGAGCGTCGGCATAGTAAGCGAGACGCTTGGAGTCCTTGAACTTGCGAACTTCTGCTGCACCCTGAGCCTGAACGTCGGCGGGAATGGGCAGTTCTTCAATGGGGCGGCCCTTCTGCTGTTCATCATCGAACCAGGTGCCGTAAAGGCGCTTGAAGATCCACTGGGTCCACTTGTAATACTTCGGGTCGGTGGTGTTCACTTCCTTTTCCCAGTCGTAGGAGAGGCCAAGGCGCTGGATCTGACGGCGGAAATTATCGCAGTTCTTCTTGGTGGTGATTGCCGGATGGGTACCGGTCTGAATAGCGTACTGTTCTGCAGGCAGACCGAAGGCGTCCCAACCCATGGGGTGCAAAACGTTAAAGCCCTTGCTGCGCTTGTAGCGGCAAATGATATCCGTTGCGGTGTAACCTTCGGGGTGACCAACGTGAAGGCCCGCGCCACTGGGATACGGGAACATGTCCAGGCAGTAGAACTTGGGCTTGGACTGATCGGTGCCAGTCTTGAAGGTCTGATGTTCAGCCCAGTAAGCCTGCCACTTGGTTTCAATTTCTTGCGGATTATACTTTGCCATTTTTAAGATACCTCTTGCGAATCGTCCTGAAAACAAGATCCTTCGACTTCATGCCTACGGCATTTCGCTCAGGATGACACGCGGGATAAATTTTACGGCGAAAAGATAGAAAAAAGGAATCCCGCCTAGCAGGACTCCCTTTTTTGAAAGCACATAAACCACTCTGTTGTTATTCTTCCTTGCATTCGCCATTAGCAGCAAGTTGGCAAACGGGTTCCCATTCTCCCGCTTCTGTGTAAACATACATTACGTTAACACCTGGAATTCCAAGGGTGCCTTCTGTGCCCGACGATACATAAACAACGCAGGTATCCCCCACCTTCGTATCTTCCTTGGTGCACTGTTCACTTACACTGGGGCCAGCAGGTTTTCCCGTTTCCTTCCACACGCCGTCATTGCAAATAAAATAATAGTCCGTATGAAATCGGCCGCTATAAACAGTAAAAGTATCCACCACACCTTCGTTTTCTGCAGTACAGGATTCTACAGGATCACGATATTCAGACGGTTGCCATGTTCCATCTGTACAGCGGTAATACTCATCTGTCCCCCCAACCTTATCGCTCTTAACAGTTTTATAGCTACCCTCTTCACCACATTTTTCCGTGGTTTGGGGAAGGTCATTTGACGCAGAAGATGACGAATCGTCACCACAGGCGGCAAGTGAGAAAACTGCCCCAGCAACAAAAGTTGCACAGGCCATATAATTCAAAAGACTGCGTAATCCTCGCATAATTCCTCCTAAATTTTCATGCAGTTAATATACAAAGCAACCATTTCACACACCACCTTTTACGAAAAAAAGTTATAATTCAAGTATGATGAACCGCAAAACCTCTTGCACAGCACTTTCCGTTCTAACCCTATCCCTTTTGGGGGCAACCGACCGCACTTTTGCCCAAGGGGTTTTTGAAGGTTCCGGTGAAGAGGAAACCTCTTCTAATTGTGTGGGAGATGGTTGCGGCATAGATTTTCCTGCGCCGCAGGATGAAACGCAAGTAACGGAAACAAGCGATGGTTCCGAGACCGTTTCTGAAGAAGCACAAGCAGACGATCAAAAAATTGCAAGCGATTCCACCCAGCAGGCCCAGGATAGCGCAGCCGTCGCCCATCTGGATGACGAAGAAGATGCCCGCGAATATTTCGTGGAATCCTCCAGCGAGTACAAGGCTCGTAAGGAAGGTTTCTCCCGCCGTATCCAATTCGGCGTTCGCGTAGGCGGTGGCATCAACCTGCCCTTCGGGGATAATGACGGCTGGAATCTCGGTTTCGGATTTGGTGGGGGCATCGCCGCAAGACTGCCCCTTACCAGTGGAGGCCTTGGGGTCGCCGCTGGATTGGAATTTGGTTACCGCCAATTCCATTACGAAGGCAAGACGGAATTCAGCAAGGACGAAGCAACCGTCAGCCAAATGCTTTTTGAAATTCCGGTCACCTTGCAGTACGCCTTCGACGATGAAGGATTCTTCTTTGGCGTAGGTGGCGATATCCAGCTCAAAATGCAAGGCGAATCCGACTTCACGCAAAAGATCGACACCGACCAGGTCCACGCCAAGGACAAACGTCACAACACACTACCCACTACAGGTGTGGAAGCTGGTGCAACAGCCATCCTGGGTTTCGCCTTTACCAGCTGGTGCCAGATGGATGTTCGCGGAACATTCAACTTCACGAACTTGCTGGACCAGGACGTCATTGCCGAATCCAGCCTGATGGATACCGCTCTCCACATGCTCCACTTGAACGCAGGCTTTACGATTCTTCTCTAAAATAGGAGCGATTTGTTCCGTTTTTTTCGAAATTCGTTAACTTATGCGAATATTTTCGCATAAGTAAACTTTTTTTTAGGGGCGTTTTCATACCGATTAAAATATCTTTAGGTTCGAGTGTGTTCTAACCTTTTTTTATTATTTCGTCATGAAATTTTTTAAACTGCCTATTTTAGCTCCCGTCGTCCTGGCTTTGTCCCTAAACGCCTTTGCTCAGGATGATGATGGAGAATGGGTCTCCGCCGAAAGCGCACCGGAAGCAACCGAATCTGCTCCGGCTTACGACGGCTCCACCGATAGCGAATTCGCAAACGATGAAGAGTACGCCAGCGCATACGCCCGTTATAAGTCCGAAACCACCAAGAAATCCGATATTAACCGTCAGCGTAACGAAGGCTTCTCCCGTACGGTGATGCTCGGCGTTCGTGCACAGGGCGGTATCAACACCTTCTATGGCGATGGTTCTGACGGCTGGGGCATGGGTTTCCAGGGCGGAGCAGGTCTTATGCTCAAGATGAACCTGGGTATCAAAAACCTGAGCCTAGTTCCCGAACTGACTTTCAACTACCGTCGCTACAATTTCGAAAAGGATATGGGCGTTTACACGAACGAATCCCAGATCGACATCTACATGTTCGAAATTCCCCTGATGGTGCGCTACACCTTCGAAGACTACAACCTCTTTGCAGGCCTGGGCGTGAATTTGGGACTTAAGCTGAAGGGAACATCTGAATTCAGCAGCAGTGGCGGCACCCGTTACAACACCGTGGCAACCTCCGGTATGGAAGTTGGCGGCGCTCTGGACCTGGGTTACATGCTGACCCGTTTCGTCCATATTAACCTTCGCTTTGTCGCTTGCTTCACTAGCCTGCTGAACGACGCCCTGGTTGCAGAAGAGCTCTTCTACGAATCCAAGCTGAACACACTCTACACCACCTTCGGCGTCAGCTTCTTGTTCTAAAAAAAAACATAAACAATTTGAAAATAGCCCGCAGCTCAAACTGCGGGCTAATTTTTTTTGCTTATAAAGTCGAGAAGGAGCTTGTGTTATTTACAGGCTGCGGAGTTTCTGGAGTTCGCGCTTGATGAGTCTGCGTTCCACCCCAAAGAAGCTTTCATTTCCTTCGATGGCATCCTTATAGACGGCCATTGTCAGCTCCGGTTCATTGGCTAGGAGCGACAGCACGATGCAGTTTCTCAGGAACAGTTCGTCCATTGCCCGCATTTCGTAGCTATCGTAGAACTTGGCAATATGGATGGCAGCCTGAGCATAATCCTTGGCGCGGGCGGCTTCCATAATGTTGAACTCATCACGGAAGGAGGCGGGCAATCTGTTTTTCTGAACCAGCTCACGAACCTTCATGTATACTGTATTGGTATCGCGAGCTTCCAGCGGAATTCTGCGGATCCATTCCACATATTCATCACGGAACTTCTGGAACTCAGCCGACTTTTCAAGTTCCTGCAGGTAGGCGCTTTCAACTTCTCCTGTGGTATCCGCAGAGTCAGTTCCTGCAACCACAGCGGAATCCGCCTTGGCGGAATCTGCCACCACGTTTTCAGGAACTCGGGCGGAACCATCCTGCGAAATCTTCTCAGATTCCTTCAGCAGGTATTCCGCATAGTTCAACAGGCCTCGGGCCACAAAGGGATCGGCACCCTGCTTCAGCATGGCATCCACGCGGGCGGCACGGCGGGGCTCGTTATCCTTGGGGTCAAGGTACTGTTGCCAGCAGACTTCACAGGAGTCGAACATCTGGACAATGTGAGCCTCGGAGTGAGTGAAGCGGGCTTCCTCGGCGCGGTTATCCACCATGGGGACAAATACGCTATTGGGCTCCACACCATCCAGCAAGGCGGAGACCATCTTGTTGGTGAACAGGAAGTTTCGTTCACCGAAGAATTCAGGCTCGCGGTGAATGCGATTGAATTCGTTCACCAGGGCAGTATCCGTACTGAAGCGTCCAATGCCCTTCTGGAAAACGGGCTGGTCGCTGGCGATCATGATAATGTCCGGTTCATCGGTAGACTTATAGAGGCTGACATAGGGGAAGTTCTTGTCCATAGCCTTCAGGATATTCAGGAACATCAGGTCATTAAATTCGTAGGTCTGAATCCACTGTACCCAAAGTCCGCCCGGCTTCATGTAGCGGCGCATCTTGGCATAGAATTCATCAGCGAAGAGGCCTGCCACACCGCTCACCCAGGGATTAGACGGCACGCTAATAATCATGTCGTACTGACGGCGATTGGTGTGGAAGAAGGTAGTGGCGTCATCAATAAAGATGTGAATGCGGGGATCGTCGTAACCGCGGTTGTTCCAGGGATAGAAACCCTTGGCCAAGTCCATCATGGCCTCTTCAATTTCCACGCAGTCGAAATCCTTCAACAGCGGGTCAGAAAGCAAGTAATGGGCGCCCATACCGCTACCAAAGCCCACCATGGCGGCATCATAAGGCTTGTCCATCACAGCCATAGGCATGAAGGCAGTTGCAGCCTGAGTCAGTTCATCGCTTGAAATAGGAGCCTCGCGATCCTTGCTCATGCTGGCGTCAGCCTTACCATTAGTCTTCACATAGAAATGCACAGGAGATTCATGGAAGCTGATGGTTGCGGTCTTTCCATCGATGACACGAATCTTTTCATCCGGATGCAAGTTCTTGTATGCACGGAAAGCGCCGGAGGTAATGAGGGAGGGATCGAACTTCACAAAGATCGCAGGCAGCACCATCATGGCGGCCACCACATAGAACATGACGCTACGGCGCCAGCGCTTGCGATAAACGGCAATCAGGATGAAGCCAATGGCAAAATCCAGAATAGCCGCAAGAACCAAGGCG
The DNA here is from genome assembly GCF_003149045.1 of Fibrobacter sp. UWR4. Lineage (NCBI taxonomy): Bacteria > Pseudomonadati > Fibrobacterota > Fibrobacteria > Fibrobacterales > Fibrobacteraceae > Fibrobacter > Fibrobacter sp. UWR4. The sequence continues at coordinate 14,812 of NZ_QGDU01000014.1, forward strand.
CCCTTCAGCTGGAGGAGCGGCAACAGCAAAAGGCCACCGCCGGCGGAACCGATAATGGAGCCAAGCGTATTCCAGCCATACACCTTACCGATGGGAGCTTCGCTCTTGAAAGCGCGGGTAAGAATCAAGGTAATCAGCGGAAGCGTCATGCCAGCAAAGAAGCTGGTGGGCACCATCCACAACAGGGACAGAGCGTACTTAAACAGGCTCCAGCAAACGTATCCATCTGTCGTAGGATTGAAAATCTGGTTGGCCTCGTTCATCATGGCCCAGAAAGGCTGATGGAAGTACAGCGTACAGAGCGCAAAGAACGCCATGAAAATCTGAGCCAAAGAAAGGACAATGAGGGAGTCCTTCTTCAAAAGCTTACCACTGCAGGCGCTACCCAATGCAAGACCCAGAATAAATGCGGAAAGCATCTGGTCGAAGCTATGGCTGGAAGAACCCATCAGGAGGGACAATAGACGAGTCCAGACAATTTCGTACACGAAAGAAGTCAAGCCCGTAATGGCAGCAATCCAGAGCCAAGTATTCTTGTGGGGCATGGGCAAGTTATGCTTTGCCACATAATCTTCGTTAGGATCTTCTTCGTCTTCACTTTCTGCGGTATGAACGGGAGAAGTGGTAAGGCCAATAAAACTAAAGATAGCAGCCAGCAGGAAGTTAATACCCGCAGCAACACAAAGCGTAGCGTGGTTACCCACGTTAGGAATCAGCAGGTAGCTTGTTGCCAGAATACCGATGGCAGAACCCAAGCTATTGGTGAAGTAAAGCATGGGAAGCGAAACTTCCGCACCGCTCTTGCGCATGAGACCCGCAGCAATGAAGGGGAACGTCATACCCACCGCAATGGCAATGGGAAGCGTGGAACCTGTGGCCAGAAGCACCTTCACGATTTCTGCCCCACGGGAACTTAAGCCTGCGGTAAACTCGGAAGTGAAGAATATTCCCGTCAGGAGATTGTACAGCGGGTGGTACGCCACACCGCCAATACCGATGGCAAGTTCCACCAGGCCGTAACCCAAGAGCGGACGCTTCGTCTTTGTGACCAGCTTGCCAGCCACAAAGCTACCGATGGCAAGGCCACCCATGTAAATGCAGAGGGTCAGCACCTGACCATAGCTGGAATGACCCAGGAAAAGCTTAAGATAACGTGCCCAGGAGCCTTCGTAAATCAGGCCTGCAAAACCAGACAACGCAAATAGAAAATAAATGAGAATATTCATGGCGTAAATTTATACAAATTATGCCACGATAGATGCAAACAAATGTTTAAGCGTCGTCTTTCTTATCGGACTTCTCAGACCGTACAATGGACGCCATTTTCTGCGTGAGGCGAGCCGCAATGGACGTAGCCTCATCCTTGTCTTCAGACTTTTCAGCAGCGGCCTTCTCTGCGGCGGCGGCCTTGGCGGCAGCGATCGCTTCGGGTTTCCAAGGGGTGAGACCCACAACGTTATCTACCGGCAGGGAGAAAGCTATGCCCTGGCCCATGGTATCGAGGCCCGCTTTCTGATAGAGGGCGTGGAGAACATCATCCTTGATCTTTGAATCCACCAGAATCATGACTATTTCCTTTTCCGGCTGGATTGCGATCTGGAACAGGGATTCCGCTTCCTTATTGGCCGTACCACGGGCATTGAGGATCGTACCACCACGGGCCCCCGCTTCCTTGGCGGCGTCCATGACAGCATCCGAAAAACCGGCGTTCACAATACAGAAAATTACTTCGTGCTTGAATCCGTTCATTTTTCATTTCCCCGAACCGCACCGCGGTTATCGCTTAAAAAATTAAAGATAGACTTTCCGATGACGCTTGCCATGGGGATGGTATATGCAATCCCCTTGCCACCCACGATGGTGTTGAACTTTTCTTCCAGGCTTTCCAGGGCCGCCTTCAGCTGTTCTTCGCCAATGATGCTGAAAATAACGGCACGGTCAGAATCCGTAAGACCCATGGCGGAAGCGATTTCACGGGGAGCAGTTCCCTTACCGTAAATTACCATCTGCATATTCACGCCAAAGGACTGAATATGGTCCATGTAGAAGTCCGCCTTAGTACGGCTTACCACCGTTATCAGGACCTTCAGCTTGTTCATGGACACATGGGAATGTCCATCCTTTGCAGGGGCAGTTCTTCGTATGTACTTTCTAAAATCAGCCATAGTCCACCCTACATAAAGTCAATAATCTGTTCGTCATCGGCATCCTGGATGCGGCGCATCATCAGACGGTTACGAACCATTCTGGAAACAACAGCCTTAAAGCCCAAAACCTGGATCGTAATCAGCGGAGTCATGGCCACCATGGCCACAATGCCAAAAGCATAATTCAAGACTGAATCCCCTCCACCGTGAATACTGGCGCAAGCACCAATGGCAAGAGGCAAGATAAAGCTGGAGGTCAAGGGACCGCTTGCCACGCCACCGGAGTCAAAGGCGATAGCTGTATAAAGTTTCGGTACAAAAAGGGACAAAGCCAGAGAAATGAAATATCCCGGAATCAGGTAGTAGATAATGGGGAACCCCATCTGGATTCGGATCATGGAAAGACCAATGGAAATGCCTACACCAACGGACAAGGCAATCAACATGGAGCGCTTGGTCACAAGACCGTCTGTAATTTCTTCGACCTGCTTGTTCAAAACGTGTACAGCAGGTTCTGCAAGCACCACTACCATGCCAATGACAAATCCCGCAATCACCAGTGCCTTGGGAAGCTGGGCTAGCTGCTGACCTAATTCAAAACCGATAGGCATAAAGCCCACAGTCACTGCGGTCAGGAAAATCACAAGACCTACAAAAGTATAGGCAATGCCAAAAGTGATTTGGGTAAGCTTAGCCTTGGAAAGTTTAAGAACCGTAATCTGCAAGATGGTAAAGAAGATGATGATTAGGCCAAGAGCCACAATCACTTCCTTGGCAACACCCATAATGGTAGGCAGAAAATGTTCACCTAGGCTTGCATCAATAGAATAGGCGCTTTCGCTCAGTTCATAGGTAAGATCGCCTTGGGAAAACAAGATTAGACCCATCAACGCAATAATAGGACCGATGGAACAAAGGGCAATCAGACCGAAACTGTTTTCGTTGGAATTCTTACCGCCAATGGCACCGGCCACGCCCACGCCCAACGCCATAATGAAAGGCACGGTAATAGGGCCCGTGGTAACGCCACCGCTATCAAATGCCAGCGGGACAAAAACATCCTTCTCCATGGAAACCATCAGCATGCCCAACATAAAGAGCGTCATGTAGAAGAAGGTGATCATGGCAGAAAGATCGTAACGGAATACTACCTTGAGAATTGCAAAAAGCAAGAAAAGACCTACACCCACTCCAATGGTTCCGATCAGCATCGTGGGAGTCACCGCATTTTTCACCTGTTCCGCCAAGACGGACAAATCAGGCTCCGCGATGGTGATCAGCACGCCCATAATAAAGCAGATGGACACCAGCAAAAGCAAGCGTTTGGACTTGGCAAGACCAGAACCCACATGCTCTCCCATGGGAGTCATGGCCAGATCCGCACCCAGATTAAAAAGACCGATACCCACCACCAGGAAGATGGCACTGACGCCAAAGACCAAAAGTTCCTTCGGGGTAAGGGAAACTAGGGGCGTAAAGGATACCAGCATGACAATCAGTGTTATAGGCAACACCGATTCGAAGGATTCCTTAAGTTTTCCTAGTAAAATCTTGAACATGTCCTAAACTATATAGCTTTATTCTTTTGACTGCGATACGGTTTCCAGAATTTTTTGGATTTCCTGGAGAGCTGTATTGGTATAATTTTCTAGCAACTGGGAAATGGCTGTTGCGAATTCACGCATGTCATCACCATCATAGGATTTCCTGGAATCAAAACGTTTGCTCCAAAGATCACCATCACTTTCGGCCTTACGGAAGGAAATGTTCATGGCCAGATGAGCCTCGCGGCCCTTGTCCCCGTCAATTTCCTCTACGGCAATGACATGAAGGGAAAGTTCATAGTCGGGCTTTGCCGTAGGGGTATTTTCTACATACTGGAACAAGCCCACCTGTTCGACGCGGAGGCTTACCGCCTGTTCTATCAAGTACTCCGGACGGGTTGCCCAGCTGGAATAGTTATAGAACATGAAATCGTAAGGGGACTCACGATAGACAATGTTGTTCCTGCGATAAGCCGGATCGATGGTTGCTTTCTTCACGAGAAGGCGAACAGGATAGGTTTTGTCCACAGAGGCGCCTGCAGAAGGCAGCACCACCGTATAGTAGCGTGTGGGCTTCTGGGAGCCGAAACAACCCGACAAGGCAAAGGCGACAGCCACAATGGCGCATACTGCAAAAAGTTTCTTAAACTTCATTTTTAGTCCCTCCCATTATCGCCAGCACCACGAATGAGGCTAGACGGATTGTTCTTGACCTTTTGACTAAATTCGTTCAGGTTATCCATGATTTCGTTCATCTGGTTAATGACCTCGGAAACCGCATTCTGATTCTTATAGACAAACAGGTCGATACGCTTGGACATTTCCTGAACAGAATGCAAGGTTTTTACTAGATCGTCATTCATCTGCTTGGTATCCAGTGCGGCAAGTTTCGCCTGGACATCGTCCAAGGTCTTCTTCAGCTCTTCTACCAGATGGGCATCCTTCATTTCGTTAGACACCGTCTTGAAAGACTGGGTAATAGAATCCAGATTCTGAATGGGTGTTTCCAGAGATTTCAGGAGGACGCGGCCATCCCCAATGAGCAGGCTACCATTCTCCACCATACGGTTGCTGTTGTTGACCAGCGCATTGCTGTTGACCACAAGGGCATTGCCGTTTTCCACCAGTTTTTTGCCGCCAGCGGATGCACTTTCCAGATTTGAAAGGGTACGACTGATCTTGCCTGCATTTTCAGAAGAAAGAATGTTATTCAGGTTGTTGATCAGGATTTCCACTCGTTCAATCATGCTTTCCGCCTGGCCCGTAATTTCGTTAATGCGGTTCTTGCCCACCCGCACCTGGGAGCCATCGGGAAGATTCTGCTCCATGGCTTCACCACCAGAGAGAATCAGGTAGCGGTTACCCGTCAGGGAAATTCCGCTGGTCATCTGCACGGTGGTTCCCCGCTTCACAGGAGTCTCGGGATTGACTTCAAACCACACCACCACCTTTTCCAGGTTCATGGGGTCAATCTGGGTCTTGGTCACGCGACCTACGTCAATACCATTCAACATCACGCGGGCATCCAGAGACAAGCCCTGCACCGATTCAGAAAATACAGCAAAGTAGGATATCTTCTGCTCACGGACCTTTTCCCCAATAAGGTAACCCGCAAAGCCGAGAATGCCCACTATGCACAGTAGCAGGAATATTCCCAGTCTTATTCGTTCAGCTCTAGTAGTTTCCATAACTTTCCAGCCTTCTAATCCACAAAGTCAAAATCATAGTAGCGAGTGCCAGCAAATTCGTCGGGGCACTTGCGGTCAAAGAAAGTACGGATATCAGGTATATCCGATTCCAGCCCCTGCTTTAGGGTTCCATCCAACAGCACCTCCCCCTCTTTCAGGAAGATGAACTTATCGCAGATGGTCTTAATACTCTCAAGCTCATGTGTCACGATGACCACAGAAATCTTCAAGTCATCCCGCAAAGTCAAAAGCAGTTCATCCAGGGAACGGGCCGTAATGGGGTCCAGGCCAGCAGAGGGTTCGTCGCAGAACAGCAGCTCCGGCTCCAACGCCAGGGCCCTCGCCAGAGCGGCACGCTTTTTCATACCGCCCGAAAGTTCCGAGGGATACTTGTTGAACGCATGCATCATGTGGACCTTCTCCAGTCGGTCCGCAATGATCTCGTCCATCATCCTCTTCGGAAGTCCGGGCATGTGCCTACGCAATGGAAGCGCCACGTTTTCCGCCACCGTAAGGCTTGTGAGCAGGGCTCCCCCCTGGAAAAGAACACCCGTGCGCTTGCGGACTTCGTCAGGAATCAGCTTTGTGGCCGCATATTCCTGCCCAAAGAAGGAAATGCTTCCGCCCAGGGGACGTTCCAGCTGGAGAATGTTGTTCAGCAGCGTGGACTTACCGCAACCGGAACCACCGAGAATCACGCGGATTTCGCCAGCATCCACCCCGAAGCTTACATCCTTCAGGACCACACGGGATCCGTAGCCCGCCTTCAAATGTTCCACTTTCAGTACCTGGGTCATATTGCCTCTAATAGAATACGAAAGAGAACATGGCGTCGGCAAGAATAATGCCCGCGATGGAATAAACGACACAGACCGTGGTTGCCTTACCTACGGCATCCGCGCCGCCACTGGCCTTAAAGCCCCTGTGGCAGGCAATGAGAGTCACAATCCAGCCAAAGACCATGGACTTGATGACACTCTTGAAAAGAAGGACCAAAGGCATGCTGGTGCGCAAGCCATCCCAATAATTATGGGGAGAAATTTCACAGAACCAGAATGCCACCAGGAATCCAGCGAAGCACCCGATAATACTTGCCATAAAGGACAAAAGAGGCACCGCAATGGTCATGGCCTTGAATCGAGGAACAATCAGGTACTGGATAGGATTAATGCCCATAGTCCGCAGGGCCTTGATTTCTTCGGCAACATTCATGCTGGCGATTTCTGCAGTAATGGAGCTGCCGGAACGTCCCGCCAGAATGATCGAGGTCAGCAGGGGGCCAAGTTCCGCAAACATCAGGAACCCGACGCCAACAGAAAGATATTCCCCTGCGCCAAAAGTGTTCAGCTGGGATGCGCTCTGGAGGGAAAGGGTAAAACCGATGAGAAAAACCAGCAGGAACACAATTCCCGCAGCCTCGCTCCCCAGGCGCAACAACTGCTTGGAAACGCCACCGAAAGGAAGCCTGTGCTTATCGAACCTGCCCACAAAAGTCCAGTAGATACATTCACTCAGCAGGTAAAAAAGAGTCTTCAGGGTTCCAAGAATTTCATAACCACCAGCCCCCAGCGTTTCAAGAAAGCTCCTGGAGGCTTTTACCTCCGGCTTGGGAATGTCAATTCTTCGGATTTTGGCGATTTCCGCCTGAATTTCCCGGGAAAAGTGACTGAGACGCAGCTTTTTTCCCAGAAGTTCCGCTTCGGCGGCAACAGCGGCAAAAAAAGCCTTTCCTTCCAGATTCAAGTTCAAAAATTCGGAACCGTCCAATTCCAGATTCGACTTTTTCAATATTCGCACACAACGAGACACCCAAGAACGGCAATCCTTAGGTTCAAATTCAGCCGGAAGTGTCAATGAGACTCTATCGTCCACGTCCTAAAAGGTAGCAAAACATTTACATTTTAAGGCAACCGTTTAGTTTCCGTGCTCATCTAAAGGGTATAATGAGTTTGAATATGGTCGAATCCACAATCGTCAAAAAGCTGAAGGACGGCAGTCGCGAAGCCCTGGCCCTGCTCTGGCAGGATCATAGCAAGAACGTGCTGAATCTGGCCTTCCGCCTGATGAAGGATCGGGACCAGGCCGAAGATATGCTGATGGACGTTTTCGTTCAGGTTCCCAGGGCCATCCAGAGTTTCCAGGGAAACTCCACTCTCGGAACCTGGCTTTACAGGCTTACGGTAAACGCCTGCCTCATGAAACTTCGGGCAACCAAGCGCCACGGCGAGCTGGAAGAAGAACATATTGACTTGATTATCGAGGACGCCCTCGGAAAAACAGATGACGTACTCGATAGAAACATCCAGAATTCCGCAGATCACTATGACCCTGAACTTCTGGAACTAGGGCTGAACAGCCTGCCTGCAGAAACCCGCAGCATGCTCTGGCTCAAGGATGGCGAAGATTTGGACATCAGGGACCTTTCGGAAATCTACCGCATTCCCGAAGGCACCATCAAGGCAAGACTCAGCCGAGCCCGCCACTACATCAAGGACTTCATCAAGGAGCGTATCTGCCATGCAAAACAAGCTTGATTTTTCTGGTATGGAACGGCTCACCCCTAGGGCCGACTCCTGGGATAAAGTCTGCGCCCGCCTGGACGCGGAATCCCGCAATGCAGCAAGCGAAAAGCCCGCCCGCAACAACATCATTCCTTTCCGCATTCTGAGCGCCATCCCGCTGGCAGCAAGCCTTGTCCTGATCGGGCTCAGCGTGCTCATGACCGCATTTTCAAATTCGTCCGACGAAATCTCCATCAATAGCGTTACCTCGACGGAAGTTTCCAACTGGTACGGCAACCTGGGCAACACCGAAGAAGATGACTTCTATACCCTGGACGAAAACGTAACCCTCAGCTATTTCTATAAGGAGTCCAAATAATGAAAGGTTCTGTAAAGCTGTTCATCGCAAGCCTAATCGTGCTTGCCGCATCCATCGGGTTCTTTGCGGGATCCCTATGTTTCAAGCAGTGCCCCAAGGCCCCTATGGTGAAGGAAGGCATGATGCCTCCACCGCCTCCTGGATTCAACGGCCAGCTGCCTCCGGGTTTTGAAGGCAAGGGCCCTCACGGTCCTAAAGGTCCCCACGCCATGAAGGGTCACGGTCCCAAGGGACCTAACCCCGAGATGATGGATTCCCTCCTGCAGATTACCCCGGAGCAGAAGGCTGCCCTGGAAAAGAACCGCGCCGAACAGGATTCCGTCAACAAGGAACTTCGCAAGAGCAAGTTTGAAGCGGAAAAATCCCTTGGCGAAGCCCTGGATTCCGAAAACGCAGAGGCAATTGAAGCGGCTAAGGCAAAAGTGATGGAAGCCCAGAAGGCGCTCCTTGACCATCGCGTCAACGCCATGGCTGCACTGAACAAGATTCTGACCAAGGAACAGCGTGAAAAGTTCCGCCAGTTCCACAAGGACCGCAAGGGTCCCAGAGGTCCCATGCCCAAGCAGGAATTCTAATCAAAGTTTTCCTTGATAAACCACAAAAGACCCCGGCGAAAGCCGGGGCCTTTTCTGTATGGGAGTACTTTTAGAGAGAGAAATTCGTGCGTAAAACGGATTAAACGAGATTTGCGATGAGCAGTGCTGCGCTGGATGCGACCAGCAGCAAACCGCTGAGGATGGCTTCCACCTTGGGACCGTACTGCTTAGAGATCGTACTGGTCTGAGCTTTGTAACGCTGTTCCATAATTTTACCTTTTCCTTTTCACCAAACAAGTTTCATAGGTTCCCTAATCCCTATGTTCTTAAAGTACCTAATCCACTGTGAAAAAAAGCACAATGTGACGTAGGTTTCATGGACACATTGTCCACACCTATTTGTACCTGGAATATTCAGCAATGCCTTATTCGTAGCGGGTTTATTCGTCCTGGATTTATTCCAGGATGCACTATTCGGCTTCGTTTTATTCGCCCTTATTTTATTCGCCGATGTTTTATTCTTTTCAGCTTTATTCCATTCCGGAATAGAGTATTTGCGTCAAAAAAGCCAAAAATATACCCGCTCGGTCCATTTTTCGCAGACTGCAACCACATTGAATTTTTCTAAATTTTCCCTCGTATTTAAACACCCGCTTAGCGGAAAGGATAAACAATGTCTAAACTGACTGATTCTATGGAATGGAAGGCTCTCGAAGCCCACTCCGAAGTCGCCAAGACCTGGCACATGAAGGAACTCTTCGCCAAGGACCCCAGCCGTGCTGCAAAGTTCAGCGCTGAAGCCTGCGGCCTCTTCCTGGACTACTCCAAGAACATCATTACCGACGAAACCATGGCCAAGCTCCAGGACCTCCTGAAGGCAGCCAACTTCGAAGACATTCGCGCCAAGTACTTCGGCGGCGAAAAGATTAACACCACCGAAAAGCGCGCCGTGCTCCACACCGCTCTGCGTTACAAGGGTACCGAATCCATCTGCGTCGATGGCAAGGACGTGATGCCGGAAGTTCGTGCAGTTCTCAAGCACATGGAAGACTTCACCAAGCTGGTTCGTTCCGGTTCCTGGAAGGGCCACACCGGCAAGTCCATCAAGTATGTGGTGAACATCGGTATCGGCGGTTCCGACCTGGGTCCTGTGATGGTTACCGAAGCCCTCAAGCCCTATGCTGAAAAGCCGGCTGCAGGCGAAACTTCTCCGGAAGTGTTCTTCGTTTCCAACATCGATGGCACCCACATGGCAGAAACCCTGAAGAAGGTTAACCTGGAAGAAACCCTCTTCATCGTCGCTTCCAAGACTTTCACCACTCTGGAAACCATGACCAACGCACAGACCGCCAAGGAAGCTGTGCTGAAGGCTTTCAATGGTGACGAAAAGTCCATCGCCAAGCACTTCGTTGCTCTTTCCACCAACACTGAAGCAGTTTCCGCTTTCGGTATCGACCCGGCTAACATGTTCGAATTCTGGAACTGGGTTGGCGGCCGCTACTCTCTGTGGTCTGCAATCGGTCTGTCCATCTCCCTGCGCATCGGCTTCGATAACTACATGAAGCTCCACCAGGGTGCTTACGAAATGGATCAGCACTTCAAGACTGCTCCTGCCGACAAGAACCTGCCGGTTATCCTCGCCCTCATCGGTGTCTGGTACAACAACTTCTTCGGTGCATCCAGCTACGCTATGCTCCCCTACGACCAGTACCTCCATCGCCTGGCTGCCTACTTCCAGCAGGCTGACATGGAATCCAACGGCAAGTTCGTTGACCGCGACTGCAAGCGCGTGAACTACCAGACCGGTCCTATCCTCTGGGGCGAACCGGGTACCAACGGCCAGCATGCCTTCTACCAGCTGATCCACCAGGGCACCAAGATGATTCCTTGCGACTTCATCGCTCCGGCAAACAGCCACAACCCTGTTGGCGATCACCACCAGAAGCTGCTCTCCAACTTCTTCGCTCAGCCCGAAGCTCTCATGAACGGCAAGACCCTGGACCAGGCTGCAGAAGAGCTCCGCAAGGCTGGCAAGTCTGAAGAAGAAATCGCTTTCCTCGCTCCTCACAAGGTGTTCGAAGGCAACAAGCCCACCAACTCCATCATGATGGACTACGTTTCTCCGGAACGTCTGGGCGCTCTCATCGCCATGTACGAACACAAGATCTTCACTCAGGGCGTAATCTGGAACATCAACAGCTACGACCAGTGGGGTGTTGAACTCGGTAAGCAGCTCGCCATGAAGATCCTCCCGGAACTGAAGGCTGACGCAGAACTCAAGCACGACTCTTCCACCAACCAGCTCATCAACTGGTTCAAGAGCCACCAGGCTTAAGAGGTGTGAGGGCGCTCATGCCTCACGGCATTCGCTTTGAGGTGTGAGGTCAGTCGCTTCGCTCCCTTTGAAAACAACCCGTCCGGTTTTTATGCCGGGCGGGTGTTTCTTTTATTCAAACGAATTAGAAGACTAGTGCGGAATTAAGGTCAAGTTCTTTTGGACGATACTCCGCTGAACCCAGGAAACTCGGTTTTTGGAATCAACGGTAATATCAGGAAACATCACGTTATATTGCTCCATACATTCCTGTTCATACGCTGCGGTACTGCGATTTGCCTTTTGCAAAATACGGTTATTATCCACTAGTCCCGAACAAATATCCGTATCCTCAATGCCATCCTCTAAAACAGAATGATCATAAATATTCGAAAAATCAAACTCCGTTAAGGACGTATGCATTAACCCAAAGAAATGCCCCAACTCATGCAATGCAGTCCAAGAGACGAAAGCAGAAGATCGTAACACGCCCGACCGTTTTCGTACCGCAACAACCATTACATTCTTTTCTGTATCTTCACCATATCTTGGCGAATACCCCGAAAAGCCTGATTCTATTTGATCCACAAGGACAATATCCAGAGCTTTAGAAACTCGTTCACCAGACCATCTGGCTAAACCAGAAAAATCTTCACTAAACGAAGCGATATAAGGTTCATCGCTGGCGATTCTATTTTCAAACAGGGGGTGCATTGCAGCGTAGGAAACATACAAAGAATCCACACAAATCTCGTAATGTTTTTGAACGTCCCTTTTTATAACGTTCATGAGACTATCTGCAGAAACACTGTCGCTAGTTCCAGCATACTCACCAACAATGACGAGATTCAAAGAAATGCACTCCGATCCCGAACCAGTTCCTTCTAAACGCACCTGGGAAACAGACTTTCCATATGGCGAATCATCAGCATTTACCAAGCTTAAAGCAGCGGTTCCAACAGTATCAGATTTACATGTAAATTCATAAGTCAACAAACTATCAATTATTTTTCCATCATAGATTCCATCGCAAACGGAATGATGGATAGATAATTTCGGCAATTCAAACGATTCGTCTATAACTGCAGTAAGTTTATATTCTCCTAAGGGGCTCAAATAAGTGCCAACAAAATTATAGGCAATATTATAATCCACAGAATCTCGGACTTCCCCCGCATTCGGGAATAGAACAATTTTCGACTCTATATTTTTTTGATCTACTATTTTTCCCTCAGTACCTTTATCCCCGCAGGCACCTAAAGTAAAGAAACATACGAGCATCAATACAATATTGAAATACTTTTTTTTCATTGCAAATGACAATAATATCACAAAGTACAATATAACGAAAAAAACGAACTTACGTTCGTTTTTTTGTGGCGGTTATTTGATTTTCCTCACCAGTCGAAGTCCTTGATACCCCCCAAAGCCGCCATTAGAATTATCCATGTGAGCCCCAAAATTCAGCGATTGCAGAGAGTCATACAAAAAGCCACCCTTACACGATGTGATTTCATTACCAAAAATGCTCTTTCCGGGAAGCATCACATGCTCGCAAACAAGGCCTGTCATATCATAAAGCCCATAATCATTCGGTTTTTTCATGCCAACCGGCTTCGATTCTTGCTGATATACTCCATACTTTTTAGAAATAGCAATTCCTTCACCAAACCAAGCATATTGAGAAGCAACGTCTTTACTTTCACTATTTCCCCAAACATATTTTCGTCCAATCTTCCCAGCTTTAGCTAAAGCCATCCATTCATCATAAAAAGGCAAACGATAACCATTGGCGTCCTCGCGAAAGCGAGAATCTAGCATCAAAAAAGGCCGTAGGGAACACCTGCGGTCTTTTTCGTTTATTTAAACGTTATTGGAATTCAACACTTAAGGCTGGTACTTCTCCCGCTTTTCGCGAAGGGACAGAATGATAGATTGAACTTCTGGAGAAATTTTATTCAAATCCTCTAACAGTTCTTCCTGCGACATGCCCTTTATTTTTTCGTAATGAGCTTCTCGGATTTTATGAATATCTTCTACAGTAAAGTCTTTCGAGATGTCTACTTTTTCCATAAACGATACTCCTCGTCTTCCTGATGTTCAATAAGAACCGTTGGCAGCACAATTGCCAACATAGATAAATCCTGATGCAGGTAGCTGATTACAGAAGTGTCAAGATAGACCTTCAACTTTTTCTGATTGTCATTAGACATAGTATCTCCTTAAAAAGAAAAAACACTTGATTTTTTCAAGTGTTCAGGAGACGAATTCTAACGCTCGGGATGTAATATAGAAAGCACCCTATTTTTGTAAAGGGTGCTTAGGTAAATGGTTTGTAATTTATGACTTTGCTTTTACAGCGTTGCCGTTCTACTTCAGCAGAATCTTGAGGAGGGATTCTGCTGTTTCGTTCTCGACAAAACGGATAGCGGTTACGGGCCTGTATTCAAAGGACATGTATTTCGTAAGCTGCAAAGCCGCGAACTTGTGGTCCTTAGAATAGCAGTAGGAAAGATCGTACATTCCATTTTCTACGGAAGGCAGAGGTTCCATCTTCGCAACCGTTTCGCAGATTGAATCATCGGGCAATTCCAACAATTCCTTGATTTTATCACCATTGTCTGGATCCAGTTCCAAATCGCCACCATCAATTTTCGACTTTGTCGGATTATAAAAGATTGTTTCCCTGAGACCAAAGAATGTTTTCTTGACGGTAATGTTGGATTGGTTGTGAAGGGAGTCATCCATCTCCCTGTCATTTGTAAGACTCATTTTTCTTTCTCTTGTTTATAAAATTTGTGAAAGCCGCGCGCACGCCAAAACAAGCGCAAGTTCTTTGCGCGGCATAATTGCAATCTTTATGGGAGAAAGAAGGATTAACAGAGAATCCGTTCTAGAGTATAGACGTAATATTCCTTCGGGTGGCTAAATGTAAGTGCTGTCGGAAACTCCGATCGCAGAACTATACGGCCCTCAGTATTTCGAAGGGTATTGAAATCATGCCATCCAGCTATTCCGCGATAGGCACTGCGACCGCCGAGACCATCAAGGAATACACTCCGCAGAACCCGAGAAGAAATATTCTGTGCAGGAGCGCGAGATTCCACATACGCCGTTACAGGAAGAGCATCGCCATAACGCAACAAATGGTCGCCCTGCAATTCCTGTGCTTGACGGGAATCGACATCACTAGCATAGGCGCCAATATTCATTCCAGCAAACAGAGCGAAAATCACGCTTGCCAGAATCATCACTGCATTTTGCTTAAGCCATTTCATAGTCTAATCAAAAGTGAAAACTACAAATTAATCAACTCTAAAACAAGGGTAACGGGTACGCTAGTAAACAAGATTGTCCAAAATATTTCAGGCGTCAATCGTTCTGAGATTTATATTTAAGTCATGAAGAACATGAAATTGGGAATTCTCGGGTGTGGCTATATCGCCGGCAAGATGGCGGAAGCCGTCAAGGTATTGGAATGCAAGGGTATGGGCGTGGAACTGCACGCTGTTGCCGCTCGCGATTTTGAGAAAGCGGACGCATTCGCCAAGCAGTATGGCGCAGTCAAGGCTTACGGAAGCTATCAGGAACTGGCCGCCGACGCGGATGTGGATTTGATTTATATCGCCACTCCTCATTCCCATCATCATGAACATTCCAAGCTTTGCATTGCCGCCGGCAAGAACATCCTGGTGGAAAAGGCATTCTGCGGAAACGTGAAGCAGGCAACGGAAGTGATTGCCATGGCCCATGACAAGGGCGTGTTTTTGTGCGAAGCCATGTGGACCCGTTTCCTGCCCGCAGTTAACGTTGTTCGCAATTGGATTAAAGCTGGTCGCATTGGCGAAGTACAAAGCATTGAAGCAGACTTCTCCCAGCCCCTCACTCATGTGGAACGTTTGATGAATCCTGCCTTGGCTGGTGGCGCCCTGCTGGATTTGGGAATTTACAGTCTGACTTTTGCAGACTTGTTCCTGAATGATGAGGGTTGCCAGGGTAACGACGGCATTGTGGGCGTGAACTGCGCAAACTACGGCGCACCTATTGCCAGTCTGGACGCACGCTGCATCAAGACGGAAACCGGCGTAGATGCCACCGACTGGATCAATATCACCTACAAGAATGGCAAGAAGGCTTATCTCAAGGCCTCCATCGCCAATCCCTGGCATAACGAAGGTGTTATCTACGGAACCAAGGGCTACATCCGGGTGGTGAACCTGAACGACATGGAAGAGCTGCAAGTTTATGACGCCGCGGGCCAGCTGGTGGAAAGCGTGAAGCCGGAACGCGTTTGCAACTTCTACGAGTATGAGGTATTGGCCTGCCGCGACGCAATGGCCAAGGGCGCCAAGGAATGTGCCGAGATGACCCATTACAAGACCATGGAAATGATGGAACTGATGGACAATCTCCGCGACCGTTTTGGCGTAAGCTATCCCTTCGAGATTGCGTCGGGCGTTACTTGGGACCGTAGCGGCAATAAGTCTATCCTGCAGGTCTTTGATATTGAAACCGGCAAGATTACAACGCTGAAAAAGTTTGACTGCGTCATGGAAGCTCCCAACTGGAGCGCCGACGGAAAGTACATCACCTACAATTCCAACGGTCGCATCTACAAGATGGACCTAGTCCGCGATGCCGCTGGTGAACTTGCCGCAGGCGAAACTACGGAAGTGCCCAGCTACTATGTGGACAACTGTAACAATGACCACGTCCTGGATCCCGATGGAAGCGGTTTGTACGTCAGTCACCACACGAAGGAAGATGGCCAGTCCCGCATCTACAAGATTTTCTTTGACGGTCGCGAACCTGTGCTGGTGACGCCCCTGGCCCCCAGCTACCTCCACGGAATCACTCCCGACGGAAAGCACCTGGCCTACTGCGCCGAACGTAACGGGGAATACGACATCTACACCATTCCCACCGCCGGCGGAAACGAAAAACAGCTTACAACTGCCCGCGGGTTGAACGATGGCCCGGAATACGATTGCAAGGGCGAATACATCTGGTTCAACTCCGTACGCACCGGCCGTATGCAGGCTTGGCGCATGAAAGCCGACGGTTCTGAACAGACCCAGATGACCTTCGACAAGCATTGGAATACCTGGTTCCCCCACATTTCCCCGGACCTTAAGAAAGTGGTCATGGTGGCCTATACGGAAGTGGACGTGAAGCCCGGCGAACACGTTCCCAACAAGAATGTGGAACTGCGATTGATGACTGCCGATGAACCTAACGGCGGCAAGGACAATACCTGGACTAAGCCAAAGACCATCCTGAAGTTGTTTGGCGGTCAGGGCACGGTCAACGTGAATTCCTGGGCTCCTGACAGCAGGCAGTTTGCGTTCGTGATTTACGAGAAGTAAGGTTACAAGACAGCCGATGCTGACATTCGTCAGCATGACATCGCAGGAAAAAAATGTACCTTTATGGTATGTTGCAGGACGTTGCCGGACAAATCAAGAAACTATCTCCCCTAATGGATGAAACTTCCGAAATCTTTCGGGAGCTTTCCCTCTACTTTGGAGGTCCTGCAAAGATCCAAGTCCACCAGGGGGACCTGGCAAAGTTTCTCGGTCACAAGCGTCTCTATCGGGTCATCCGACTAAAGGGCGAATCCTACAAGGATTGCGTCTACCAGCTGGTAGATGACCATCCCGAATCTCTGGATGCCTTGGGCATGCTCCGCTACTATCGTGCTCCCGCCGGAAAAATCAAGTGGGAAGAAATCGAGAAAGCAGAAACCGCCATGGGCAACGAATTGACCGTCAATGCCTACGGCTGGATGCCGGACGCATGGACTGTATTTGAAAAAAACGCCCCCGATGAAGAGGACGTTCAATCTCACGAGCTCATCGCCATTTTGGCTTTTGATTTCGGCGACTAAATCGATCGTTTCGTTCCGATAGATTTTACTTCTGGATGAATTCAAACAGGGAAATACCAGGAAGTTTTCCCTTGCTAGATTTTAGATAATCCACCATATTCATTTCCACCACTCTCTTCTTTAAGGAAGAGGCATGACGGACTCTGGGAAGTTCGCCCGGAATGCAGATTACAAATCCCGTATGGTAGGCATCAATCTTTGAACTCTTGGAAATGAAAGCGACGCCCAACACAAGGAGCGGTCCTTCGTAAGGCTTGCTCATAAGTTCCATCGCCTTGTCATACGGCAAGTAGCGGATACTTACCTGGGGGTCTTCTGCGGGGGCACCATTGACCAGATACTTCAGGTTCTTGGCCTTGAAGAAAGCGTTCTTGGGCATGGTACGCACAATTGTGGTATCGCCCGGAACTTCAATCATGCGGGCAAAATCACCTGCGCCAACCCAGTCCGCAATCAGGTAATGCTTGCGATAGCTATAATCAATTTGTCCATCAAAGTAACGGATCTTCTGATGGGTATCGAAAATGGATTCTGCACTTGGGGCAAGAGCCATGGCCAAAGCATGTTCCACATAGGTCACGCAATCTACGGAATCCATATACACCAGAGGCTTTGAATCAATATCACCCAAATAGCCTTCACCCATGGGGCCAAGCAGATAAGGACGACCAACCAGCTTACTGGAGAAGAAATCCAGACGGGCGGACAAGTCGCCAATAGGGCGAGCTTCCTGCCACATGGATTTCATTTCCATCAGGGAGCCGTAATTGTCATTAGTCTGAGAAATGAGACGCATCCACAGAGTGTCCAAAACATCCTTGCTGATTGCATCCGGATTCTTATTCGTCTCATTCAAGTACATGGCAACGGTCAAGGTGTCCCCATCCAGAGTCTGGATATAACCGGCAAGGCCGTGCACTTCGCCAATAAAGCCCGTCTTAAACTGAGTGAGCCAAGGATACTTCAGTTCCTTCATGCGGGTGCTTCCGGAACCTACGCCAGGGCTTGCGAAACTACGGATGTAATATTCACCCTTGGGGTGCCTTGCCATGAAAGCCAACAGCTTAGTTTCGGAGGTCGGCTTCAGACGATTTCTAAAGGAAAGGCCGCTACCGTCGTACACTTCAAAATCGTCGCCACTAATGCCCGCCTCTGCAAGAAGTTTCTGTTCCAGCTGTTTACCGCTTTCCACGCTACCTTCGTTCAGGAGCTCCGCCCCCATATTGCGAAGGAGTGTTTCTGCATGATAGTTCTGGCTCTTCTGATTGATTTCATCCAGGAAACTCAACAGCGGGGCTGCAGAGAACAAGAACCTCTTCTGCATTTTTTCAGAGCCGCCTGCCGTTTCCTCAGCAGCAATCTCTTCAGGAACATAAACAATTCCGCGATCGTTCAAGGCTTTCTTGAATGCGGCATCGAAGTAAAGGACAGGGTTACGAATAGGGAACGCGACCTGCGCGGAATCACCTTCGATATCGAAATCGCCACTGACCGTAACGATGTTTCGTTCCGGATCCAGGGCATACTCCCACTTCAGCCTCTTACGACGTTTCTTAGGCTTCTGGGCGGTCTTCAGCAGGTTGCGGATTTCGGTATAGCCCACATCCGGTTCAATAGTCACGATTGCCGGATCGCCTACTTTCTTACCGGGCTTAATCTTCAGCAACCCGCAGTTGTCATTGAAATTCAGGGGTGCAATTTCTGCACCATACCAGGCGTCAAAAAAGTTCTTACGCCAGTTATCCGGATTGGACTTCCAGGGGCCTTTATAGTAGGAGGAATCCAATTCAATGTTTCCACGGATTGTATCAACACCCAGTGCCTTGATGGAATCCACCATGGCGTAAAGCATGTGGAAAGGATTGGCATAGAAACGACCGGAGAAGTTCGGATCCCCCTGGCCGCGAACGTTCACAACCCCATTAAAGACACGACCTTCCTTCCTGCCGTCCAGCGTAATGAAAGTCTTGGGTTCATAATCCAAGGGCAGGAAATGAATTGCAGCCGCAGTGGTCAAGGTCTTTAAGGTACTTGCAGGAGTGAACTTTTCATTGCCTCGAATGTTGACCAGTTCTTCTCCCGTCTTTACGGAACGAACAGAAAGACCGAATCGGGAATTCGGAACCATGGAATCCACAATCGCCTGGAAATCAGAAACATTCAGCTTTGCAAAGCAAAGCGCGGCAAGCAACCCAATCCAAAAAGCAACTTTTTTCATAACACCTTATTTTTTCTTGCGATTCATGATTCTGCGAATTTTCTTGAGACGATGTCCCCAGCGCCAAAACATCAATAGAGCAGCCACGCCAATAAAGCAGCGAATGACAAAGGCTTCGTTGTCCCTGGTATGTGACACAGGGGATACTTCAAGATTCAAATTTGCAGGCGGGACTTCTGCAGGAATAGCTGACAGATATTTTTCAACATCTGCTTGGGAAATTCCCTGCGCGGATTCCACTTTCAACACTTCGTTCATCTTTCGATCTGCAGCAATCAGCAGCTTCGCAATCTCGCTATTACGCCTGGACACATTTGCCGTACGTTCATTCACCTTGGCCACATCGCCGGCGAGATTATTCAGGATGTTTTCGATAACGCCCCACTCCGCAATGTTCGGAAATGTTTTGCCGCGGTCCAGATTGTTTATCAGCTGGGCGTAACGAATATCCTTGAACCAGATACGGATCAAACCCTGATCTGCGGGCAAGAAGCCTATCTTGCGAGAATAGGCATCCAGGTTATCCGCACGGAGGAGGTACACCAGAAGTTTTTCCGCCTGGGCACGACGGACTGCATCCCCCTTTCCGGAAATGGCCAGATGACTGCCGCCTACATAAGCAGCCTTGCCTGCAGGGCCTCCCGGGAAAGGAATCACCATGATGCCGTCTTCGGAAATAGGCATAGTGCGAAGTCCACCTTCCGACGGGAAAAATTCCAGGAGACGAATCAGCTCGGCAGTTCCGTACACCACCAGCTGTTCGGACATGACAAAACGGTCTGAACTTTGGGAAGAGTTGTCCCGCAGGCTATAAGGTCCAATGATCTTGTCCCCCATAAGGGAGGCGTATACAGCGAAACCCTTCAGGAAATTAGAATCCAGCAGGGCGCTGCGAGTTCCTTCACTATCGCGGGAAATGAAATCACCCCCATAACTCCAGACGAAAGGAGCCATCTGTTGCGCACCGGTCCAGTCCCCATGAGAGGGTAAGGAAAAAGGCGCCACCTTCTTTCCCGCTGCATTTTTCAGATCGCTCTTTCCAATGGCACGCAATGTCCCTATAAAGTTCGCCAAAGAATCCACATGGGATTCATTCACCTTCAGTTCACGCCAAAGACGTTCATTCACGAAAAGTCCACGAACGTCCATGAACCAGGGAACCGCATAGTAGTTGGAATCCCCTTCAATACGGGCGTTTCTCAGCCCCACATCCAGGAAGCGGCTAAAGTCAATTTTATCGGACAGAGCGTTTAATGGATGGATTCCCCCGACAGACGCAAAGTAAGTAATCCAGGTCGAACCTAACTGCAGCACATCGGGAGCATTTACCGTGTCTGTTGTATCCAGCAGCGCTTCCTTGATTTTTTCAAAAGCGTCCCCCCAGTCCAGAACCAGAATGCGTACGGGAGTTCCCATTTCCTTCTGGAAGCCACGGACAATTGTTTTCAGGCTCCCTTGCGCTCCAACACCATTGTTGATGGTCCAGACCACCAGGGTATCCTTTGGGCGTTCAACAAAACGCTCCGGTCCACCAAAGGATAGGCCGGTACATGCCAAAAGCACAAAAAGAAGAACAGAAAGAATCCTTGCCACTAAAACACCAACCCCAAACCAACTACTTTGAAAGTTTCAGAAAATCTTCGAAGTACTTGGGATAAGTCTTGTTGACGCAAGCCGGATCCAGGATGGTAATGGGCACGCCACCCAAGGCCACCAGACTAAAGCACATGGCCATGCGATGGTCATTGTAGGTTGCAATGGATGCGTTTTCCACCGGCTTTGCAGGAGGGGTGATTTCGATGAAGTCATCACCGGCAATTACTTCTGCGCCTACCTTACGGAGTTCCGTAGCGATAGCGGTAATGCGGTCCGTTTCCTTCACCTTCCAGCTGGCAATGCCACTAATGCGGGTCTTGCCCTTGGCAAAAAGAGCCAGGGGAGCAACCGTCATGGCTGCGTCAGGAATATCGTTCAGGTTCATATCCACCCCCTTAAGGGGCGCACCGACGCACTCCACCCAATCCGGGCCCATGGTCACCTTAGCGCCCATGGCTTCCAGAACCTTGGTAAAGGCAATATCGCCCTGACGGCAGTCAGAACCTACCCCCAGAACACGGACCTTGCCGCCTGTAATGGCAGCGGCAGCCAGCGGGTAGCTAGCGGAACTTGCATCGCTTTCCACCATGTAGTCACCAGGACTCTGATAAACGCCCTTCGGCACGTAAAAATCCGTGAGGCCTTCTCTGCGGACTTCAATTCCGAAATGCTTCATCACATCCAGAGTAAGGAGGATGTAGGGAACGGAAATCAAGGTACCTTCCACATGGATATGCATTTCGCTTTCTGCGTAGGGAGCACAAATCAGAAGTGCAGTCAGGTACTGGCTGGAAATATTTCCGCGAACGCTAACAGTGCCGCCCTTCAGGCCATGAGCCTTGATGCAAACCGGCGGATAGCCTTCGTTTTCCTTGTAGCTGACGTCGGCCCCCAAGGTCTTGAGAGCATCCACCAGGTCACGGATAGGACGTTCCTTCATGCGGTCTTCGCCAGTCAGGTTAAATTCACCTTCACCCAGAGTAAGTGCTGCGCAAAGGGAACGCATGGCAGTACCCGCATTACCCAGGTAAAGGTCAGCCACTTCATCCCCATCCACATTTTCGGGAGCCTTCAGCGGGCCACCATTGCCCACCACCACAGCTTCCGTAAAGTCCTCGGACATCTGGATTTTCACACCCAGTTCCTTAAGGGCTTCCCCCATATAGCGGGTATCGTCACTGCGCAGCAAATTGTGCAGTTTGGTCACCCCCTTAGCCAGGGCGGAAATCAAAAAGACGCGGTTGGTAATGCTCTTGGAACCCGGAACGCGGATTTCGCCATTATAGGAACTGAGAGCAGGCAACTGAATAGATGCAGGACGTGTATTTGTGCTAACCATAAACCGAAAAAATATATAGTTTCAATGAACAAGCCAAAGATAGAAATTCATGCGTCCGTTATTTTTCGAGAGGTCTAGATGAACAACAAAATCACAGAGTTAAAGTTTACCGTACGCTTTTCCGACTGCGATGAATACAGCCGTCTTAAGCTCTCTCGACTGTTCCAGTTTACCGAAGAAACTGCAATTGCCGATGCGGAACGCAACGGCTATGGCCTCTGGAAAATGATGAAGATAGGCTATGGCTGCGCCGTGACCCGCATGAAACTGCGATTCAATCACGTTCCTGTCATTGGCGAAGAACTGACCATCAGTACCTGGGCTAAAGAGAACTATAAGGACAAAGTAATATACAAGGATTACAGCATCCTGGACGCCATGGGCAATTCCCTTGCCGAGGGAACTTCTTCCTGGCTATTGGTAGACATGAAGAACATGCAGGCAGTGCCTCCCTCCGAAAGTCCTTACCCCATTCCCCTGCAAAACAAGCAAGCCTTCCCCGAAAAGCTGGACATTCTCCCCATCGGGCTTTTCCCGAAGGTGGTAGACCAGGTGCAGGCCCGCAATAGCGACCTGGACATCAACCATCACGTAAACCATTGCCGTTACGTGGACTGGGTCACAGACTGCCTAAGCAGGGAGGAGTGTAAGGAACGCGGCATCCGTTCCCTGCAGTTGAACTACATCCACCAGGTGCCCCCTGGCGAAAAGGTCAGCATCGTACGTTTCAGGGACTCCAAGCACCATGTGGTCTTCTTCGGGATGAACGCCGAGGAAATGAAGAAAAATCCCTTCAAGGCCCGCTGCCACTTCCAGGCCCGCGTAGGCTTCGGGGATTAGTCCTTCAGAATTCCCACACCAGGGATCACCTGGTAGGAAACGCTCCCCTCCAGATCCGTACGCGAGATCAGCTCACTGCGGGAAGAATCCACAGGCACTCCTATGACGTACTGCAGTTTCCGCAGTACGTTTTCTGTTGGGTGGCCGTACCCGTTATGGGCCCCCACGCTAATGACCGCCTGACGCGGCGCCACCCGGGAGAGGAACCTGAGGGTGCTGCTCCCCGCGGAACCGTGGTGTCCCACCTGCAACAGTCCCGACGTAAGATCCGGCGAAAGCTCCATCAGGCGGCGCTCCCCCGCGGAATCCAGGTCGCCTGTCAGGAGAAAGGAGACGTCCGGATTGTCTGATCCTGCGGAATTCGAACGACCCAATACACTCCCGTCGTAACCGCCTGCGGAACGACCCTGCAGTACAAGACTTGCCCCGTTGTCACCTACCTTCGTGAACGTTGCCGGCCAGAGAACCTTTAAGGTCATGGTCCCGAGGGATAGTTCGTCCCCACGGTAGAGGGTATCCACCGGAATTTTCAGGCGAAAAGCCACCCGAAGGATACTGTCCCTGACGAAACCGCCGGACGTATCCGGCCCCACATAGAGCCTGCGGATAAAAGGGGACGCACCCTCCCCACCGGCGGATCCATCCCCCAGGTTCATTTCAAATACGGAACCTCCGTGATCCCGATGATTATGGCTCAGGACCGCCCATTCCAGCGTATCTACACCCCGCGCCCGCAAGGAATCCCACACCCCCGCAGAATCGGGCCCCAGATCGTACATGGCAAACCGCCCCTCCTGTTCCAGCAGCACCGCCAGCCCCTGCCCCACGTCCAGGAACGTCACCCGCCCGGCCACCTCCCCGTCCGCCCCCGTATCGTTATAGCACCCCCAAAGGAAGATCAACAATGTCCAGATCCACTTCATAAAACCTCACTTTCAAAAAACAGCTCCCCTTATAAACGTTGTTATCACCCCATTTGTACGACTTTTTTTCATTTTTTACTATCTTTTAACAAGATGGTCGGGTCAACCCCGTCTGTTGATCTAAATGAGGTCTATATGCAGTTACCCAAGTACAAGAAAAAGAAGCGCATTAAGTTGAAAGTCTGCCAGGAACCGGGCTGCGGCCGCGAATTCTGGGGCCATCCGATCGCCAAGTACTGCGAACAGCACCGCGACATCAAGCAGCGTCAGAAGCAGAAGAAGGACATCGAAAACATCGAGTCCAAGAACATCATCTTCCGCCACAACTACACGGAATCCATGGACCTGACCTTCAAGTGCTGTCTGGAAGGCTGCAACGAGAAGTTCACCATCCGTATCTTCCCCAAGCAGTACATCTACCCCCGTTTCTGCGACGACCATCGTAACGACTTTAAGCGCTCCAACTTCCTGCGCCTTACGTCCAAGTTGAAGAACGGCTAACTTTAGCGACGCAGGCAAAAAAAGCACGTTTTTCAAAAAAAAGTTTAGGCCACCCTTGAAATTTGGGGTGGCTTTTTTATATTTGGCACACATTCATGGTGGATGTAGCTCAATTGGTTAGAGTCCCAGATTGTGATTCTGGATGTTGTCGGTTCGAGTCCGGTCATCCACCCTTAAAAAAGAAAGCCTCGCTTGACAGCGAGGTTTTCTTTTTATCATTAGGGAAGGCTTCGCCCTCCCTAAAACCCTCCCGGGCAATCGCATAGCGATTGCGAATTCAGGATAAACCATCTTTCCGCCGCGCTATCATTCAGGGGCTCCGCCCCCGAACCCCTGGGCAAATGGTGTAACGCCAGGGTAAGTCCCTGCCAGTATTTTTGCAAAATCATCCCTGCAGACAATCAAATTGACCATAACGGGCAGATGATGTTTCTTGTTGAACACAACAACTACATTCATTGTATACCATTTGTCGAAGACAACAAGAGCATTTTTCTGAAAAACGCATTTAGTTCAAGAAAGCACCAAAAGGAGGGCTTATGAAAAAATACGAAGTCATTGATGAGCCTCTTGACGAAGAAGAAAGAATTCTCATGGAAGCCATTGAAAGAGGTGATTTCAAGCATGAAGAAAAAGGCAGAACAGGCAGGAATCCCCTACCAGACGCTGATCAATTCTGTCATCCATCGATACCTAAACGGCGGCATCATTTTAAAGGACGCCATCTAAATTCATAAAAGAAAGAAGCCCCCGGTTCGTCACCGAGGGTTTCTTTAATTTTGCGAATGCTTTTGATTAAGCAAGTCTGCTAATCATGTAACCTGCGCAAACTGCAGTACCGATCACGCCAGCCACGTTGGGGCCCATAGCGTGCATCAGCAGGAAGTTCTGCGGGTCATACTTAGCACCTTCCACCTGGGAAACTCGTGCAGCCATCGGCACAGCGGAAACGCCAGCGGAGCCAATGAGCGGGTTCACCGGATTCTTCGGGGAGAGCTTGTTCATGATCTTTGCGAGGAAGAGGCCAGCAGCGGTAGAGAAGCCGAATGCGACCACGCCCATGGCGATGATCATGAGGGTCTGCGGACGGAGGAAGATGTCGGCAGACATGGTGAGGCCCACGGAAGTACCGAGGAAGATAGTCACGATGTTCATGAGTTCGTTCTGACCGGTCTTGACGAGACGATCAACAACGCCGGATTCCTTGAAGATGTTACCCAGCATGAGCATGATAATCAAAGCAGAAGCATCGGGCACGACCAGGATGCAGACAACCATGACCATGACAGCGAAGGCAAGACGTTCGGCCTTGGAAACCTTGCGGAGAGCCTTCATGCGGATCTTGCGTTCGGCATCATTGGTCATGAGACGCATGATGGGCGGCTGGATCAGCGGAACGAGAGCCATGTAGGTGTAAGCTGCAACGGCGATGGGGCCGATGAGGTGCTTAGCCAACTTGTTAGCAGTAAAGATGGAGGTCGGACCATCTGCACCACCGATAATACCGATGGAAGCAGCTTCGCCAAGAGTAAAGCCACCGAAAGCAACGGCGCAGAACATGGTAGCGAAGACACCGAACTGAGCGCCACCACCCAACAACAGGGTGCGGGGATTAGCAATCAGCGGTCCGAAGTCAGTCATGGCACCCACGCCCAGGAAGATGATGGGCGGGAAGAGTTCCAGATGGATACCCTGGCTGATGTAGTAATAGAGGCCTTCAGTCGGGACAAACATGCCCTCGATGCTCCAGCCACCATCATAGAATCCCTTGGTGGGGATGTTCACCGCAAGAGCGCCCAGTGCGATCGGCAAGAGCAGCAGCGGTTCGAACTTTTTCACGATTGCCAAGTACATCAGGACGAAGCTGACAATCCACATCACGATCATAGACGGAGTGATGTAGGCAAAGCCAGTGTCGCCAGCGAACTGGACAACGGAGTTAAGGATTGAACTCATTTATATGTACCTCAGTAGGCTGAATTAAGCGATGGTGAGGAGAGTCTGGCCGTCAACGACGGTGTCAGTTTCCTTAACAGCGACAGAGTTCACGGTACCTGCGCAAGGAGCGACAACCGGGTTTTCCATCTTGAGAGCTTCGATGATTGCAACTTCCTGGTTAGCTTCAACCTTATCGCCAACCTTGACCTTCAGCTTGAACACAGAACCAGCGAGGGGGCTCTTCACTTCGGTACCACCAGCAACAGCAGGTGCAGCAGCGGGAGCCGGAGCAGCAACCGGAGCGGGAGCTGCAGCAGGAGCAGCAGCCGGAGCAACGGCAACATTGGAATCAAGAACTTCAACTTCTACATCGTAGCTCTTGCCTTCGAAACTGATACGTACGGTCTTCTTCATTTTTCTTTTTCCTGGCTAAATAGCCTGTTGAATTTTTAAAGGTTTACCTGGCTAGACTTAAACGATGGTCCAAGCAGGGGAGTTAACATTCTTGTATGCGGTGACGCGGCAGGGCTGACCGAGAACCTGAGTTGCAGCTGCAGTCATGATCACTACCAGTTCGTCATTGGTAAGGCCCGGATGTTCTTCGAGGGCGGCAATAGCAGCAATGGACAGGAAAGCCTGGAGCTGCTTGTTGGTCATGCCCGGATGAACGCTCTTAGCATTGGGATCCCAGTCGCAGTGGGCGGGGCCAATGGTACGGGGTGCAGCGGCAGCAGGTGCTGCAGCCGGAGCAGCGGCAGCGGGAGCAGCCTTGACTGCGGGTGCCGGAGCCTTGTCCACATTGAGGCCAAGCTTTGCCATGATGAAGTTCATCAGGTAGCAGAGCAAGCAAAGGCCGATAATCACAGCCATCACTACGATAAGGCCCGTTGCCTGGAATTCAGCAAGCTTGCCGATAGTGAAGACTTCCTTTTCGCCCTGGCATACGCCTTCTACGACGTCGCCATTGCAGTATTCCTTGCCCAGAGTAGCCTTGGCAATGGGAAGAACTGCAGAAGAAGCGTCGTCCTTTGCCTTGAGAGCATTACGGGCAGTTACAGACTGGTCATAAGTCTTGTATAGCACCTGGAATCCACCGCCATGGGCTTCGACAATTTCGAAGACAGCGGAATCGGCACCAGGAGTAAGGTCAAGCTGAGCCTGAACCTTTGCAGCATCAGTAGGGGACATCAAGCCGATCTGCTCGTCAAAACGTCCCTTAGCCTTTGCCGGGGTAGCCACTACAGCTTCTTCAGCGGCAGCGGGTGCTGCTACCTGGGATTCTGCAGTATTCTGTTGCGTTTCATTCATATTGGATTTTATCCATTCTTTTAGGTGAACTTACTTGATAAAAATCAACGACGGAAATGTAATAAAAGTAGGTAGTAGGAAGTAGGAAGTAGGAAGGGGATGTAGGGAAAATAAGGTGTTTTTGCATAAGGAAAGGTCCCGCGAGAAGCTCGGGGGACCTGATCTTTGAAATCCTTTACAAACTATGAAAAGCTACAGTTTCATGGTGCCGGAATCAAGGCCACGGACAGGAACATAACGAACCTTGCCTGCGCTGTCAAAAATCACTGCTGCACCCGCCAGGAAGTTGATCCAGTTGCGCGTGCCCATCACATCGAAGAATCGCAAGTCAACCTTCTTCTGAGATGCATAAACCGCAAGAGGTAGGACCATTCTATCGTGAGAAATGTAGAAGTTGACCTTCTGCAATTTGCTGCGATTGGCCAGGATGTAATCAGAAACCAGTTCCTTGCTACGGCCTTCCAAATCGTAGAAACTTCCAGCAGGAGAACCCGTATAGGCCCAGCGGCTCACATCTTCAATGGAAGGTTGACCAGACTTAACAAACCATTCCCCATCGA
The DNA here is from genome assembly GCF_003149045.1 of Fibrobacter sp. UWR4. Taxonomy (NCBI): domain Bacteria; kingdom Pseudomonadati; phylum Fibrobacterota; class Fibrobacteria; order Fibrobacterales; family Fibrobacteraceae; genus Fibrobacter; species Fibrobacter sp. UWR4. The sequence goes on from NZ_QGDU01000014.1 coordinate 43,031, forward strand.
GGCCCGCAAGGCTATCGGGAGAAGCGCTTAATCCAGCGCCTGCCGCAATGTTTTCGCAGGTTTCCAAGGTGCGGGTATATCCGGAATAGGCAAAGTAAATGCGGCCGGCATTCTTGAACTTGGCCCCAACGCTCTTCGCCTGGGCCTTACCGTTATCCGTCAGGTGGCCCTTGGAACCCGTCTCATTGGTACGTTCCGCATGGCGAAGCACGAACACTACGGATTCGCCCGGAGCGAGGCTCTTATAGACGTCTTCCACATCGACAAAATCCATGATGTCATCGCTAGTGGCAGCACGCCACTTGCCGGAGGACTTTTCATAGATGTAGCTGATATCCTTGTTGATCACACCCGGACGGATTGCCCCGTCATACTTGGATGTATCGGCACCAAGGCCCACCGTATCCTTTTCGATATCGGTGGCGGCGCGCCATCTGCCCAGTTCCGCATCGCAGGTAAAACGGACCTTGGTCTTGGTCGTATCCTGGTAATTACATCCAAAGTAATTACTCTGGCTGTAACCGATATGAGTCACCACGCCATTATTGGACTTGCCGCAAGTGGGGAACTGGAATTCACTAGTCCAGAACTTACGCAGGTGACGTTCAAAGTCGGGAACATCGCCCAGGCCCCAGCCAGCCACATTCTTACGGATCTTTTCAAAGGAGCCGTTAATATCAAGAGCCATAAGCCAGTCTGCCAGGTGAGCCCTGGAAGTCCAGTCGTCCCAGTTACCGCTGCCAGCAATTTTCTGGGCGATGGAATCTGCAAACTGCAACATCTTCTGACCGGAACCATGGCGTTGCAGCATGACGGATATCGCCAGGAGAGCCTCACTAAATTCATCACCAGCAAACAGGCTTACTTCATCTGCGGTTCTGGAAATCGTGGAAGCGGACGCACCACCTCCAAAGCCGCCAAAAACGCCCTGCTGCTGCATAAAGAAGGAATCGTTAAAGCCTTCAATCTTGATGCCGAAAGCGTACAGGACCTTCTTCAGGGACTGTTCCTTGAACATACGGACCGGAGAATTGTAACCGCTCTGTTCCACAAGCTTGAGAGTAGGTACAGCCTCAAGATGAGTCAGGATATTCACGTTTACGGAATCCTTTTCCGTAAGGTCCGTTACAGAGGTGAGCGTTACCGGCTCGGCAGAAAGACCGCCGGTCAATTCACTCTTGTAATAGCCGAATGCTTCCACTCGGACATAAGGAGAAACAATATCAAACGCATCAAAAGTATAGGAGCCATTACCGGTGGTAATGCAGGTCTTGTGCTTACGGTCGGAATCAGCCAGGCGATGCAGGCTATCCAATTCCACCACCGTTACGGAAGTACCATGACGGAAAGGTCCCTTTTCCGCAATACCGGCAACAACCACGCCCTCCCTACGGTAGACGAATTCGCCTGTGAGGGAATCCATACCGAAAACGGATACGGACGGTTCTTCCTCTTCGGCACCAACGGACAGGGAGCCATCGTTACAGGAAACACCGATTTGTTCAACAATGTCCGTACGCCATTCCCCGTTTACACAGAAATACAGAGTATTTTCCGCAGCCACCAGGAAGGATTCCCCATCATTGGCGGAAGTACACTTCGGCAGCTCATCCGCCTCTTCGACAGCGGTAGTATCTTCCACAGGTTCCTCGTTCCCGCCGACAGGATCGATGGGAATAATAATCTCGCCCCCCTGAGAGTCCCCAGGGTTATTTGGATTATTGGGGTCACCGGGATTACTAGGATCCTTAGAATGTCCAGTGGAAGAACTGGAGAAATCTTCCTGCAGTTCGGATTCGACGCCTGTATGTCCTTTACAGGCGACAAAAATCAAGGGCAAAACCAAAAAAATCAAACGATACATTTGAGTCCAATATAAAAATGGACCTTTGGATTGCCAACAAAAAAAGATTTTACAAGGCTTCGGATAAGGGAAAACACCCCAAAAATTACAGCATGGAACCCGTTTCCAGGAATTTCTGGTGCATTTCGAAGGCGCGGTTGATGGCCAGAGGCATGTGGATGCCCTTGGCGTGCTTCAGACTATATTCCAGGAAGTCGCTTAACGGCTCCTTGAAATTGGGGTGGGCGCAGTTCTTGATGATCAGTCGGGCGCGGTCTTCTGCAGCGAGGCCGCGAAGGTCGGCGAGACCCTGCTCCGTCACGAAAATCATGGTATCGTGATCCGGATGGTCCACATGACTTACGTAAGGAACCACGGAACTGATGGTGCCGTTCTTTGCAACGGAAGGCGTCATGAAAAATCCCAGCAGGCAGTTGCGGGCAAAGTCCGCAGAGCCGCCGATACCGTTCATCATGGCAGAACCCGTCACCAGGGAACTGTTCACGTTGCCGAAAATATCCACTTCAAGGGCAGTGTTCATGGAGATGACGCCAATACGCTTGATGACGTCAGGGCTGTTGCTCACTTCCTGCTGGCGGATAATCAAATGTTTCTTCCATTCGTCAGCATTGGCCACAAATTCCTTCTGGGTACTTTCAGACAAAGTAAGTGCCGTACCGGAGGCGATGCCAAGCTTGCCGTTCTTCAACAGCGGGAGAACCGCTTCCTGGATGACTTCGGTATAAAGGTCAATCTGATGGAGGCGGCTATCAGCAGCCATGGCGGAGAGAACCGCATTTGCAACCTTGCCTACGCCACTCTGGTAGGCCAGCCCCTTCAGGAGGCGTCCGCGTTTTTCTTCATAGCGGACAAAGTCCAAGATGCGGTCCCCGATATTACGGGAAATTTCATCCGGTTCCACAAAAGGAGTAACTTCGTCAAAGCGGGACTGTTCCACGATAGCAACAACGCGATTGGGATTTACGCGGGCAAAAGTATCGCCTACGCGATCACCGGCGGCATCAATGGGCAGGGCCTTTGCGTGGGGCGGAAGTTCCGGCAGCGCCACGTCGTGAATGCCCACGCAGGCTTCCCCAAAGCGGGTGTTCAATTCCAGAATGACCTTTTCTGCAGATTCCAGGAAGGTAACGGAATTGCCGCCAGATGTAGAAAGGCACACGCGACCATCGGGCAAAATCTGGGTCACTTCCACAATGGCAACCGTGGGACGGGGAAGCGCCCCCGTACGGATCCAATAGCCCATCTTGCCCAAGTGGGCGTCAATGTACTTGATGGAGCCGGAGTTGATGGCCTTGCGGAGTGCGGGATTGGACTGATAAGGCATGCGGAAGCTAACGGCTTCTGCACGGGCAAGGGCGCCGTCGCAGGAATCGCCGGTAGAGGCTCCGGAGAAAAGCGTCACCTGGAAGGGTTTACCCTCGGCGTGAAGTTTTTCCGCGCGGGTTGCAAGAGCCGTAGGCACCACCTTAGGGTAGCCAGCCAGCGTAAAGCCGGAAACACCCAGAACGTCACCATCGTTAATGAGGAGAGCCGCTTCTTCAGCGGTGCACTTTTTATCTTCAATCCAATTCATAGCACCACAAAATAATTATTTTGCGGACAATGTTTCATTTCGTCAAGTACAATCTCATCGGAATTATGAACACCTTGATTACCCTCCTGGTTGTCTGGGTGTTCCACCAGCTTTTGGACTGGAACCTGGAACTGTCCAACTTCCTAGGTTTTGTAGCCGGCGGTTGTAACAGTTACGTGATGAACCGAATCTGGAATTTCAAGAGCCAGAATGAAAAAAAGACCGAAGTGGTCCGATTCCTTATCGTATTCCTCTGCGCCTACGGATTGAACCTGCTGGTTCTGGAAGTTTGCGTCTATGCACTTGGGAACTTCGGCTGGCTTGCCGGTTTCAATGAATTCGTAACGAAATTCATGAAGCCCAGTTATTTCGCCAACATCGTGGCAAACATTGTCTATGTGCTGGCTAGCTTCACCTTGTACAAAAAGTGGGTTTTCAGGAAGTAACTGCAACCCCATCGCGAATACAGGCATCTAAAAAGGCGTATGGAAAAATCCCCTATTTTATCAATCCAGAATCTCCGTCGCGATTTCAAGATGGGCGACGAGACGGTCCACGCCCTGCGTGGGGTAAGCTTTGATATTTACGAAGGGGAATTTGTCACCATCATGGGCACCAGCGGTTCCGGCAAATCCACCATGCTGAATATTTTAGGATGCATGGACAAGCCCACCAGCGGCCACTATATCCTGGACGGGGAACACACCGAAAAGCTGAAGCGGGATGCACTTGCCCGGATCCGAAACAAGAAGCTTGGCTTTGTATTCCAGAGTTACAATCTTCTGAGCCGCACCACCGCACTGGAAAACGTGGAACTTCCGCTGCTGTACAATTCCAAGGTTTCCTCCGGGGAACGCCGCCGCCGAGCCATCGAAGCTCTGGAAATGGTGGGACTTTCCGACCGCATGAACCACCTGCCCAACCAGATGTCCGGCGGTCAGCAGCAACGTGTGGCCATTGCCCGCGCCCTGGTCAACGACCCGGTAATTATTCTGGCCGATGAAGCTACCGGAAATCTGGATACCCGCACCAGCTACGAAATCATGATGATTTTCCAGGAACTGCATAGACAGGGAAAGACCATCGCCTTCGTGACCCACGAGCCGGATATCGCCACCTTCAGCGGTCGCACCATCACCCTGCGGGACGGCCTCCTGAAAAAGGATGTCGTGAACGATAACGTAGCAGACGCCCGTGCGGCACTGGAGGCATTGCCCCTGCCGGAAGTTTTCGATGACGAGGAGAAAACATGAGTCCGTTCATCCTGATGAAAATTGCACTGAAGGCTCTGTTCAGAAACCGCATGCGCACCTTCCTTTCGGTGCTGGGCATCGTCATTGGTGTAGCCGCCGTCATCGCCATGGTAGCCATGGGCGAAGGTTCCAAGCAGTCCATCAAGGAACAGATGACCTCCATGGGCACCAACGCCATCATCATCATGCCCAACCGCGACCGTCGTGGCGGCGTCCAGACGGAATCCGCAGTCTCCCTGGAAGAAGAAGACGTTATCGAAATTCGGGAAAGGGCGCAGTTCATCAACGGAGTCTCCCCCATGATTACCGCAAACGGACAGGCTATTGCAGGGAACAACAACTCCCCCACCCAACTCAGCGGCATTTCCTCGGACTATCTCAAGATCCGCAACTACGAAATTGAGGACGGCGTCATGTTCGACGACGAGGCGGACCGCATGGCAAAAGTCTGCGTTATCGGCCAGACCGTCATCAAGAACCTATTCCCCGACACGGATCCCATCGGGAAGACCATCCGATACAAGAGCATCCCTCTGAAAGTCATCGGGACCTTAAAAACCAAGGGTAGCGGCGACTTCGGGCAGGACCAGGACGACGTCATCTTTACGCCTTACCAGACTGTCATGAGACGCTTTAACGCTACCACGGATATCCGCCAGATTTATGCCAACTCCATCGGAGAAGGTTACGCGGAACGGGCCACCGAAGAAATCATGGGCATCCTGAAGGAACGACGCAACTGGACAAAGCCCGTGGATCCCTTCCGAATTTTCACCCAGGAAGAAATGATCACCATGATGACCAACACTTCCGACATGCTTTCCCTGGTCCTTACGGCAATCGCAGGCATTAGCCTTCTGGTAGGCGGCATCGGCATCATGAACATCATGTATGTCTCCGTTACGGAACGCACCAAGGAAATCGGCCTGCGCATGGCTATTGGCGCCCGTGGCCGCGACATTCTCCTGCAGTTCCTTTTCGAATCCGTCATGATCAGCCTGCTAGGCGGCCTTATTGGCATAGCCCTCGGGATAGGCGCTTCCGAAATTGTGAAAAACGTCCTGAACTGGCCCATGAGCGTCTCCATTACAAGCGTCATCGCAAGCTTCAGCGTCTGTTTCATGACAGGCGTATTCTTCGGATGGTATCCCGCCCGAAAGGCCAGCCGACTGGATCCTATCGAAGCATTGAGATTTGAATAATTTTCTTGTATATTTAAGGCATGGAATTTCTTGAATCTCTAAAAGACATGCCGGTCATCGGCATCCTCCGTGATATCCCTCGCGGCTCCGAAGAACTTTGCGCGAAGACTGCTGCCAAGTGCGGCTTGAAGGCGATTGAAGTCACCATGAATACCGATGGCGCCGCAGAAATCATTACCCGTCTAAAAGATGCTTGCAAACCCTACGGCATCACCGTCGGTGCAGGCACTGTCCGTCACGACAGCGACCTGGAGGCAGCACTTCTTGCAGGGGCAAACTTCATCGTGACTCCCAATACACGAAGCAACATCATCCGTACGGCAGCTTCTTCCAGGACGCCCATCATTCCGGGAGCGCTCACCCCTACGGAAGTCCAGAAGGCTTACGACCTGGGAGCCACCGCCGTAAAGATTTTCCCGGTGGATTGCGTAGGCGGCCCCAAGTACATCAAGGCTCTCCGCGGTCCCTTCCGCGACATTCCGCTCCTTGCCTGCAGTGGCGTAAACGCAGAAAATGCTGGTGACTACATCAAGGCTGGCGCCAACCTGCTGGCATTCGGCGGAAGCATCTTCAGTGCAAAACTCATGCAGGAAGGCAACTGGGATGAAATCGGCCACCGTCTTACGGAACTTTTGGAAGCCGTCCGCAAAGCCCTGTAATACTCCCGCAAAACTTAAAGCAAGCTAAGTAGGCGTAGCCTATGAAAGCGCAGTCTTTTTTCGGGGGTCCAGGGGGCAGCGCCCCTTGCATCATACTAAGATTTCATTTTCTTCTTGCATTCGTACATGGACACGTCTGCACTATGGAGCATGTCATCCATTTCCGCATAGTCTTCGGAAGAATGGGCGACGCCATAGGCGAAGGAAACCTTCTGGTCCACGATGGTAATTTCATCCACCGCCTGACGCATACGGTCCACGCAAATGAAGGCGCCCTTCTTGTCCGTTTCGGGGCAGATGATCATGAATTCGTCACCGCCCATACGGAACAGCAAATCGGACTCACGGAGCAGGGCCTTCACGGAATTCACTACGGAACGCAGGAGCAGGTCGCCGGCCTGATGGCCATAGCGATCGTTTACAGTCTTCAAGCCGTTCACATCAAAATAAATCAAGGAGAAACTATTACCATAGCGACGGCTACGGGAGAACCATTCCCTCAGGGAGTACATACCATGACGACGGTTGTAGCAGCCGGTCATATCGTCCGTAAGGGAAATGTCTCGCAGGTGGCGCAATGCACGGGCCAGGCGGATATGAACATTCACGCGAGCCAAAAGAATATCGGTCATGGCATTCTTGCTGACAAAATCAGATGCGCCAGACTGGAAGCCCTTGGTAATGCTATCCGTGTCTTCACGACTGGTGAGGAATATAATGGGCAGGTCATCCAGAGCGAAACGCTGACGGATTCGCAGGCAGACTTCATAACCATTCAGGTTCGGCATGTTGATGTCCAGAAGGACTAAGTCTACGCGGTTTTCGTTCAAGAAAGCCAGGGCTTCCTCACCGGAATTACAGCAGGTCACATTGTAACCCACATGAGACAAAAGTTCAGAAGTCTGATTCAAGACTTCGGCATTGTCATCCACAATCAATATTTTTTCTTCAACCATGTTAACCCTTCCCAAAACCACACACCGATTGGTTCTGGTTCAAAAATACAATTTTTGATGGGTCTAGAGTTGTAAAAATTCCAACACAGGAGAAGTCTCCACAAGACTCATTTTCTGTGCGTAATTGAAAAAACTTTTTAACGATTCCTTACGTTCATCGGTAAAACGATAGTCCAGGGCGCTATAATAATTTTCCACCACCTGGCGAGGTAAACTTACCGGATATCGTTCCAGCCATTTATCCAGAGCCCGTGATGGATTTTCCCTAAACTTGTCGATACTGATTTTTGTGGCATCCAAATACCGACGCAGGGAATCTATATGCTCGTTGTCCAAGGCGTTCTTGGAAATAATCCAGGCACCGAAAACGAAAGGCTTCTTCTGCCATTCCTGCCAGAGAGTACCCAAGTCATAATCGTATGCAAAACGATGACGCTCATTTTCTTCCAGAGCCTGGTCACCAATCAGGAGGCAAGCATCATCGCCTTCCTCATAGGCGCCATCCACATAAATGGGCTTTATGCCAAATCGTTCTTCCAGAAGAATTCGCAGCAAGGTGACCGAAGTCTTACTTTGACCTGTCATACGAATGCGACGGCCATCCAATGAATTTATCTGTAATTTGGAAAATAACTTAACCGAACGAACTTCAAAAGAACAGGACGTACACAATTCCGGCGAAAGAACAAAAGCGCCTGGTTTTTGAGCGAACGTAATGGAAGATGCCGGAGACAAGTGAATGGATCCATCCTTCAGCCCAGCACAATGGGCGCTAGGGGGGCCGTCTATAAATTCAATGTCACGAAATTCCGACTCACGCCCAATAAAATCATGAAAAAAGGGCGCACAGACTAAAAATGGAATTCGGCCAACTCGTAAAGTCATGTAAAAAAGTTAACTTTTCTCCCGTGATCAAATTGTGATCATAGAGGAAATAGAAAGAAAAACAAAAGATAATTGGCTAAGGTATAATGGCTGTATTCCACGTTAAGAAAACGTCGCTCGGTGAAGATCCCAACACTCTGGTCTTCAAGGGCAAGATTGTTGAAGGCCCCATCAGCAAGGGCATGACCATTGAAATCCCCGTTACACAGGAAGCTGTGGTCAGTATGAAGATTTACGATGTCGTCCTCTTTGAAAAGCAGAAGGATGACGAAAAGAAAGTCGGTCTGGTCATGGACTTCGACGGCCTCCCAGATGACATGGAAGTCATCATGGGCCTGAACATCGCCGAAGAAGACCTGAAGATCGTCAACGAATAGGAATTCCTAAAAAACGGCGGTCAATTCAGACCACCAAAACACAATGGGATGGTACAATGAAAAAAGAAAGACTACGGGGAGTGAATTTGGGTGGCTGGTTCAGTCAGGTTGACTGCATTCAGGAAAAAGATCCTGTAGGATTTCCTGGACTGGTACCTCACATCAAATCCTTCCTTGACGTGAATGATTTCAAGCGCATCCGCGAGGCGGGGTTCAACCACGTTCGCCTGCCGGTGGACTACTTTAACGTCTTCGATGGCGCCGAACTGAAGCCCAACGAAGAAGTTTTCGGTCTTCTGGACAAGGCCCTGAAGGAAATTCAGGCAGCCGACCTGGACGTCATTCTGGACCTCCATAAGTGTCCGGGCCATGACTTCCACCTGGGATGTTCCGAAGAACAGGCATTCTTCACCAGCGCCGAAGCACGCAAGGACACCAACAAGGTCTGGGCCTACATGGCCGAACGCTATAGCGGTGAATCCCGTGTGATGATGGAACTGTTGAACGAACCCTCCTGCAGCGACTCCAAGATTTGGGACAAAGTAAAGGACGAAATCTTCTGGACAATTCGCAAGCACGCTCCCAAGAACACCATCGTGGTGGGTTCCAACAAGTGGAACAGCGCCCGCGAATTCGAATCTCTCACACCTATGGATGACGATAACGCCATCTACAGTTTCCATACCTACACTCCGGTGACATTCACTCATCAGGGTGCCGCATGGATTAACGATCCCTTCTTCAAGATCGAACGCCCCTGGCCCGGCGACTACGCCGCCCCCGAAGCAGGTGCCACCACCCGCCTCGATGTGGAATTCGGCAAGTGGGACAAGGCAAAGCTCCAGGCAAGTATCCAGAACGCCTTGGATTTCCGCGCCAAGTACGACCTGCCGGTCGCCTGTAACGAATTCGGCGTCTACGTCCAGGTGCCCCGCCAGTACCAGATGGCATGGATGCGCGACTTCATGGAAATTCTCCGTGACGCAGACGTAGGCTACAGCTACTGGAACTACAAGAATCTTGACTTCGGTATTGTCTCCAAGGGTGAATCCCTGCACAACTCTCTGGCACAGTACAACAACCCGGATCGCCTCGACAGCGAACTGATGGACCTGCTGGCTAAGGGGTAAATTAGATGCAGAGGGGTTTCACCCCTCTGGACTCCCCATCGCAAGGAATGGGCCATCACAAGCTTGCGCTTGTTTGTCGCCGCCCTTGCTCGTTTGAAGGGTGCTAAAGCGCCTCTTCAAAATAGAACGCTGGAATATTAAAAGGCTGACCAAGATAAACTTGGCCAGCCTTTTCTTTTTTATAACTCAATTAAGATGCCCGCCTGGATGTAGGCGTAGCCCTTCCCGTAATGGTCCAGGAACTCATAACCTCCCATGACCATAATGGAAGACAAGTCGCCATTCTTGATATCCAGGCCGCCACCGGCACGCCAGAACATCTGGTGGTCACTTCCTATCAGGTAGCCAAAGTCTCCCGTAGCAACAGGCAGCACAGTACGTCCAAACGGCAAGCGCACCCACAAGCTACCAGACAACGGGAACAGTCGGGTATTGTCAATCTCCTGATAGCCCGTACCGATACCCACAAAAAGCATCTGGTCAATAGGATACCACCAGTGGCCATAGACGTTCAGGTTGAACTTGGAAATCTCGCTGACATGATTCACCACGCCTCCCTGGAGATCAAGCGTAAACGCCCCTGCCGGCGCACAGGCGCAGGCCAAGGCAAACAGAATCGCGGCAACGGACTTTCTCAACTTCATTGACAGAACCTCGTTAGGCATCTTCATCACTTCGTGCTTCGCGAGCCCAGCCACCGCTCTTTTCGCGGGTAAAGGACAGGAAGAAGCCCTTCAGCAAGGCAACATTCATCAGCAGGAAATAATATCCACTAGGAATAATCCTGAAAGCGAAAGCCAACAGACCCGCCACCATCAGGCCGAAGAAAATCTGATAGAAGAGACCGCTGGTCAGCAGCAAGCCACTGCAGATAAACAGCAGGATAAAGATGTGGGGAGAGAACCAGCGAAGAATCTTGTGGGAGAAGAACAGGTACGCCGTCAAGGGACGGAACGGATTCAGCAATGGCAAGTAGGAAAGCAGGAAGTTAAAGTTGGCTCGACCGATACGAACCTTACGGCGGAATTCACCGCTGGATTCCTTGGAGGTCTGTTCCGTACCAATGGCACTGGAAACAAACGTACAGAAGTATCCCTTCTGCAGGACCTTTGTAGCAATGAAGAAGTCATCCATGACGCTCTTCTTCACCGGCAGTTCCGTATAGAGACTACGACGGATTGCATAGAGAGCGCCGTTACCACCCACCAGGCGGTCCAGGATACCTTCGAACTTCTTGATTTCGGATTCCAGGTCCCAGTAGGAACTTTCGCCACGACCCAGCACGCTACCGCTCTTATCGGTAAGAATCAAGTGACCGCAAGCGCAGCCAATCTTCTTGTCCTTGAAAGGCTGCACCAGCTTTCGCACTACGTTGGGGAAGAACATGGTGTTAGCATCGCAAAGCAGGAGAATTTCGTTCTTCGCAATTCCATTCAGGCGGTTCAGCATGGCTGCCTTACCCGCATTCTTGGGAGCCTTCACAAGGGTGATGCCCTGGTCAGCATAGCGGGCCACAATTTCAGCGGTACGGTCTGCGGAGCCGTCATCACCAATCAGCACCTCAAGCTTTTCCTTGGGGTAATCGATTTCAAGAATGTTCTGGATCTTACGTTCAATGATGGCTTCCTCATTGAAGGCGGAAATCAGGATGGATACCGAGGGCAGTTCATCGCTTTCATCCAAGTCCTTCTTACGGCGCTTGAACAACTCGCTCACAAAAGGAAGGGAAACCAGGAACAGCAAATAGCAATGGACTACCAAAAACAGCAGAACCCAGAAAGCTATCTGTACGTAAAAAAGGAATTGTTCGTTCATCGTGCAATCCACTCCTTCTCTTTTGAAAGGAACTGATTTAGCAAGTAAAGCATGTCTTCCACAGTCATGGACTGGGTGACCGTCAGTATGGACATCCCCTTAGGCGCCACCAGCACAAAGGAGGGCAAGGCCTTCAGCTCCCATACTTCGGAATAACATTTCTGAACCGTTTTCTTCTTGCCGTCGCAGACAATCTTTTCCTGGGAGTCCGCGTCCAGCTTTACAGGAATAAAACGTTCATTCAAAACTTTTGCAACAGCGGTATCACCATAGACGTTTGCATCCATGATTCGGCAAGGCACGCACCAATCCGCATACATATCCACAAAGACCAGTTTCTTCTGGACCTTGGCAAGATTCATCGCCTGGTTATATCCGTACCAATGGACAGCGGAGGAATCCGATCCCTCGGCCAGGGCAAAACCGCAGGCAACAAATAACAGCAGGAGCGCAAGACGCTTAATCATCTTCAATCACCCCCTTGCGAGTTCTTGGCCGAGCATTCGTCTGGACCTTGTTATCGGGAGTAGAGGGCCCGGACTTCGGTACGGAAGGTTTCTCCTCCGCAGCCTTCTTTACGGCAAGCAGCGAATCAATTCGGGCATTTACGGCCTTTTCAAAAGGAATCCACTGGTCCGGATCGTCCAGAATTTTTTGAATCCTCTCCAGGTATTCTTCCCGAGTGTAACCCGCATCCCTCAGGATATCCTGACGGCCCAGCCTTGCCATGGGAGTTTCGCCACCGTAGTTGATATCCAGCAGGCGCAATTCAACAAAGGTATCCACCAGATGTTCATCTGCAGAAACTTCACCAGAACAGCCTACACCCAACAATAAGGCAAAGGCGAGACAGCAGAACTGCCCCACCTTAAAGCACCTATTCCTGAAAATGCTAGCCATTCCCGAAGGCTCCAGACTCTAGGATTTATCTTCCAGTGCGTTCTCGAAAAGACCTTCCACGTATTCGGACTTGCTGAAAGGCACCAGCTGGTCGATGCGTTCACCCATACCAATCCAGCGGATGGGAATCTGGAGGGAACTTGCAATGGAAAGCACGGCGCCACCGCGGGCGGTACCATCCAGCTTCGTCACCACAAGACCGGTCAGCGGGAAACTCTGGTTGAAGATCTTGGTCTGGTTGATGGTATTCTGTCCGGTGTTGCCGTCGATCACCAGCCACATGTCGTGAGGCATGTCGGGATTGACCTTCTTGATGACGCGGACAATCTTCTTCAACTCTTCCATCAGGTAGTCTTTATTGTGCAAGCGACCTGCGGTATCGATCAGCACCACGTCGCATCCGCGGGCCTGGGCGGCCTGGCAGGCGTCATAGGCAACCGCAGCCGGGTCGGAACCTTCCTGATGTTTCACGAATTCTGCGCCAGAACGTTCAGCCCAGGTTTCCAGCTGGTCGATAGCTGCCGCACGGAAAGTATCGCAGGCCGCAATCATCACCTTCTTGCCTTCGCCAATGAGGCGGGCGGCAAGCTTACCGATGGTTGTGGTCTTTCCGGCACCGTTCACGCCAATGACGAGAACCACATGGGGCTTACCCTTCAGTTCAAAGGGAGGAGGATCCTTCAGAAGACGTTCCGCCTCGGAGCGCATAATGTCCAGCACCTGTTCGGTAGTGAGGGACTTGCCCAGGGCGTTTTCACGAAGGGCGTCTGTCAGGAGGAACGCAGCTTCTACGCCAACGTCCGCCTTGATCAGGTGTTCCTCCAGTTCCTCAAGAGTATCATCCGTAATCTTGCCTGCACCGACAATTCCCTTCAGTTCTCCAAGAAGGGCGTCGCGGGTCTTGGCAAGACCGTTCTTAATCGCAGAAAAAAATCCCATATTACAGCTTGCTTTCTACAATGTCCACCAGGCCGTAAGCCTTGGCTTCTTCTGCAGACATAAAGTTATCACGTTCAGTGTCGCGGTCAATTTCTTCCATGGTATGACCGGAAGTTTCAGCAAGAATCTTGCCGGTGATGCCACGGATACGGAGCATTTCTTCGGCCTGGATCTGGATATCGCTAGCGGGAGCCACAATTTCGCCATGAATCAAAGGCTGATGAATCATGATGCGGGCGTTGGGCCATGCATAACGTTTGCCCTTTGCACCTGCAGTCAAAAGCACGGCGCCCATGGAGGCAGCCTGGCCACAGCAAACCGTAACCACGTCACTCTTGATGGCATTCATGCAGTCATAAATGGCAAGACCGCTGGAAATCACGCCACCGGGGCTGTTGATGTAAAGAGTAATGTCGTCATTATTCAGGGAATCCAAATAAAGAAGCTGCTTCACGATACGTTCAGCACTTTCGTCATCCACACCGCCCCACAGGAAAATACGGCGGTTCTGAGCCAGGTATTCCTCGGCCTTCTTCATCATATCCGGGGTCTGGGCTTCTTTCTTTTCGTTACAATCTGCCATAAAAGCAATCCTTTATCTTGTTCGTCCGTTAATGTAGAAATTTTCGGTCAGCCACTTTTCGTAGGCACCTTCATTCCCCCTATATTATCGCTTCTGTACAATGATTTGTAAAACACTCATTTCCCTACCCCCTAGCCCCTAGTCTCTATTTTCTATATTCTCCATCATGAACGAAACAAAATATCTTGTAGGTCTAATCGGTCCCGAAATTTTAGAAGCCGCGGAAAAGGATTCCCTGCACCCGGTCCACCTGGATCTGGAAGCCTGCACCTCCCTGGAAATCCGCTATGACTTCTTTGACGAAAAGCTGTGGCCGGAACTATCTGCAAGAGTGGAGAAAGTCGCCCCCGGCAAGCTGCAGATCGGCACCATCCGTCTCAAGCGCGATGGCGGAACCTTCCCCGACGCCCGCGAGATTGAACGACTGGACCTCTGGAAAAAAATCCTGGAAGCGCCAGCAGTTCCCCAATGGCTTGACCTGGAACGGGATTGCCTTCATCAGTTCGAAACCTTGAACAAATTAACCGCAGGCCGCAAGGTTCAGTTATTGATTTCCGAGCACAATTTTTCTCGGGTACCAAGCGATGCGGAACTGGAAGACTACGCCAAGGACGTAAAGCGTTTTAACGCACCCGGCCTGAAGATCGCCGCCATGAGTAACGACACCGAGGACTGCGGAAGGCTTTACAAGTTCATCAAGAAACATTCCAAAAAATTCAAGCTCTTTGCCGCCTTCGGTATGGGGGATACCGGCAAGGCTAGCCGCCTCTGGTCCTTAAAAGAGGGTGCAAACCTGACCTACGGAGCCATCGGCAATGCCCAGGCCCCTGGTCAAATTGAAGTGATGACCATGAAAACCGCCCTGGACCAGTGGGACACCTTCCAAACTGAACTAGAATTATCCGCGTTTTTGAGCAAATTTTAGCGATTTTTGATATTTTCATAATACATTGTGGTTTTGACCCTCCCCAAAAACGAAATAATTGCTAAAATATCTACAGATATTTACAAAAGGGTATGAGATATGCGCCTTTCCGAAAGGTTTGTTGACAATTGCATCATTATTAATTCCGCTAGTAACTCCAAGGAATCCATCCTGAACGAGCTGGTGGATACACTCTGCAGTGCCTACAAGCTGGAACACCGCGACGAGATCTTCGACGCAGTGTGGAGCCGCGAACAGAGCCGTTCTACCGGCATCGGATGCGGCCTTGCAGTCCCCCACGCAAAGATTGATGCCGTCGACCGTATGTGCATGGTGGCAGCAACCATCGAGAACGGCCTGGACTTCGCTTCCTTCGATGGCGAACCGGTCTACCTGATCATCCTGATCGTAAGCCCGGGCAATACCGTGGGTCCCCACCTGAAGGCTCTTTCCTCCGTCAGCCGCCTGCTGGCCGATGGCGGTGTCCGTAAGGACCTGATCGCCTCCAAGGACCCGGCTGAATTCCTGACCATCCTCAAGGCCGCCGAAGATAAGTATTTATAATTTGGGTTGACAACCAGAGGGAGTTGTTCTATATTTGCTCCCACGCTTGGACGGTTAGCTCAGTTGGTTTAGAGCGCTGCTTTCACACGGCAGAGGTCATTGGTTCAAATCCAATACCGTCCACTAGAAAAGGTTTGGCTTTGCCAAGCCTTTTTTTGTTGGCGAATCCTTACCGCAATGTTTTTTCTATTTTGAGCCTATCCTGCAAAAAAGCAACGAATTCACCTTATCATTCATCTAAAAAGGCATGATCAAGTCTAAGGCAACACTTTTGAGCATCCTCGCGGCAACTTCTGTCGCCCTAGCTGGTAGCACCTGGACTCTGGAGCAATGCCTAGATAAGGCAAAGAAGTCCAGCCTATCCCTGGAAGCAGCCAAGCTGAAGGAGCAGGCCGCCGAGATTTCCGTCAAGCAGGCAAAGTCCAGCGGTGGCCCCTCAGTCAGCGCCACCATTGGCAATACGCTCTACGACCATCCCCTGGCACCCCACCCCCAGGATCACTACCGCTTTAACGTGGGAATTTCCGGATCCTACACCCTGTGGGATGGCGGAAGCACCAAGCTGAACACCGAAGCTACCCAGCTATCCAGGGAAGCGGTCGCGCTAGCAACCAAGCAGACGGAACGATCCATCCAGGAAAGTGTCCTGAACGCCTACATCAACCTGCTGGCCGCCCAGGAAAAGCTCCGTACCGCAGACGCCTCCGTAGAACTGTCCCAGGCTGAATTCGAGCACTACACCAAGCTTTTCGAGGCAGGCGCCATCACCAAGAAGGACCTGACCCAGTCCCAGTCCAACGTCCTGCAAAAGCAGGTGGCACAGCTTACCGCCCAGTTGAACGTAAGTACTAGCAGGACCTCCCTTCGCCAGCTCCTGGAACTGGACGCGAACGACAGCATGGAAGTTTCCGCACCGGAAGCAAACATTTCCTCACCGGACTCCCTCCCCCCGCTGCCCGCCTACGACCAGCTCATGACAGACGCCCGTGCCGCAAATCCAGGTCTGAAATCGGATAGCATTTCCATCAAGGCCGCCCACAAGAATACGGAAGCCGCCGGCGCCAACAACTCCATCACCGTCACCTTGGGAGCCAACTCCTCCACCGGCTTTACCGCCTGGGAATCGGACCGTTACGCCCGACAGCTAAAGAACGGCTGGCAGAACTCCATCTCCCTGAACATCAACATTCCCATCATCGACAACGGCTCTACGGAAAACAAGGTTCTCCAGGCACAGGTCAACGAAGCCTCCTCCCAGGTAGCCCTTCAGGAATCCTCCAAGAACCTGGAAAACAACATGGAGAAGCTCTACATTAACGCCATGAGCGCCGATATGCAGTGGAAGGCGGCCGCCCTCCAGGTGGAAGCGGAAATGGAAGCCCTGGCAGTGGCCGAGGAACAACGTAACGCAGGCGCCATCACCTATACCGATTACCTCACCCAGAAAAACAATCTGGAAAGCGCCCAGGTGACCCTCACCAACGCAAAATACACAAGTATCCTGGCCCGTAAGCTACTTGAACTTTACCAGGGCAAACTAGACTAGTCAAGAATACTAGGCAAGTATTGAGAAAGGCGCGGCAATGAACCGCGCCTTTTTACATCAGGAGTGAGAAAACTATACCGAGAGACGAGAACGTCCGGATTCCTTGGACTTGTACAGCAGCTTGTCAGCAGACTGGTAAAGCGCATTGAAGGAGTTCAACGTCATATTGGAAATAATCGCCCCCATGGACATGCTTGTAGTACGGGAGGCCATATTCAGGGACATGTTGATCTTGTCAAAAATCTGCTGGGCACGCTGGTACATGAACTCATCCGTACAGGCCTGATCAAAGAAGAGCGCCGCCGCAAATTCATCACCGCCCATACGTCCTGCAATATCGTTACGACGCAAGGTGGACAACAGGGTCTGACCCACCAGCGAGAGGAATTCATCACCTGCGGCGTGACCGTAGGTGTCATTAAATTCCTTGAAATGGTCCACATCCAGCATCAAGAGCATGACCTTGGTCTTGCCTTCCAGAAGTTTGTATTCCGTATCGCTCTTGAAGGCGGAACGGTTCAGAAGTCCCGTGAGGGCATCTCTACGGAAGGCGTTTTCCCACTGTTCCTGCTGGACTCGGACCTTGCTTCGTTCCGTGCTGACCATCACCCGCAGGGAATAGGTATCCGCCACATCGGCCACCACGATTTCGGCACGTCCCGCACGGACGGCGGAGTCAAAGTAAAGACGGCCAAAGCACAATACATAAATGATGGAGCCGTCCTTACGGCGGATACGATGTTCAAAGAACGCCTGGGGTGCCTTGCCCAAGTATTCCACCATCTGAGTCATATATTCCATACGGTCTTCCTCGGGAAGCAGGTCAACCTGATTCATATGGAGCCTTTCTACATCCTCCTTGGAATATCCTGTAAGAGCCTCAAAATCCTTGTCCATGCCGACAATGAAGTTCTGTTCATCCAGAGTATAGCGAATATGCTTTAGAGCATGAACCGTATTCACCATGTTTGCCGCAATCGAGTCGCCCTGGGCAAGTGCCTCACGGACCATATCTCTAGATTCCCGGTCCACGGAAGTCTCCTTCTCGATGGGGGCAGGCATGGCATCCAGCATCTGGAGAAATTCCGAGACAATATTGGGGTCGAACTGGGTACCGGCACAACGTTTCAGTTCGTCAATCGCCATCTTCTGGGGCAAAGCCTTACGGTAGGAACGGGTATTGACCATGGCGTCATAGGCGTCCACCACAGCAATCACACGAGACAATAGGGGAATGGTTTCACAGGAAAGTCCATCGGGATATCCGGCACCGTCCCAACGTTCGTGATGATGCAAAATCATATCCGCAATCCCTTCCAGCTCCGCAGAGCTCTTGGCAATCTGGTAACCCTTCATCGGATGGGACCGCAATACATCCCATTCCTCGCTGGTCAGTTTGCCAGGCTTATTCAGAATTTCAAGAGGCACACCAATCTTGCCGATATCGTGGAGCAGGCACAACAGGGAAAGGTTACTCTGGTCCACGTCGGAAAGGCCTATGCGGCGGCCCAATTCAGCACCCATGGTCTGGGTACGACGGACATGTTCTTCCGTATCGGAATCGCATTCCTGCAAAGCCTGCACAAGGGAATTAAGCACCACGGAATGGGAAGAGTTACGGTCCAGAAGCTTTTTCTGTCGCAGGCCCCTGACCGCCAAGTCAATGGATTCCAGCAGAACGGCATCGGGATCGCAGGAACTTACGGCATACAGGACCTTCTGTTCAAACTTTTTCTCGATCTGGGACATCATTTCCAGCACGGAGTTTTCACTTCCACGCAGGACCAAGGCGATGAGCATGGCATCCTGGCCTCGAATGAAGTAGGTTCCAGAGGCGAAATGGGAACGGAGCAGTTCGGACAGGTTCTTGATCATCTGGTCGCCCGCATGATGCCCCTTGGCGGTATTCACGATCGACAACCCTACAATATCGCAGGCGACAACCACCATACTTTCACGGCGTACATTCTTGGTTTCATCCGCGAACACACAGAAATCATCCCAGTTATGGAATCCCGTCAGAGGATCCGTCGCAAGGACTGCATTGGTGAACATGAATAGGTGACCAATGACTCGATGGTTCCTATTCTGGAGCGTTCTGAAATCGCAGCGCAACGGTCTACTGATTTCCCCGTCCTTGGCATAGCATTGAACCACAAGATTTTCGAAGCGTTCTTCCATGTGGATTCCGCACTGTTCTGCAAAATCCCTGATGTTCATCTGGTCCACAATATCAACTTGTGGCAGCAGCCCGTGGGCCATATCGTTGTGAAGAATAAGCCTTCCGTTGTAGTCAAAAAGAACAAGACCCTGGTCCAGATTTTCGAACACACTCATCTTGAACAGGTTCAGCATGCCCTTGGAGGAATACTGGAAACAGGCCCAGTAGAACACATAGGCGCCAAGGCTATAGCCAAGAATGGAGTAGTCCAGGAAATTGAACTTGGAAAGTCCAGGAGTGAACAGAAAGACGGCATTGATTGCAACAATCCCCACAATTCCCAACGCAGCATACAAGTACATTCTCTTGTATTCAAAAGGAACTCGGACCACCCTGGACAAGAGCAACCAGATGCAGGATGCAACCATCAGATAACAGAATGTCAAATGGACATAGAAAAGCGTATGCATGTCATAGCTGAACTTCGCAAATTCCGTTTCGCGGGGAACGTAGCTGACGGCAATGTCACAGAACGGGTTAACGGCAAAGACAGCGATTTCAAAGGCAAAAAATAGATGGGCAAGTTTCAAATGTCCAAGACCGGCCTTGCTCTGCTTGATATTACAGAAGTCCGATACGAACAGAACCAGGCATATCAGCATGAAATCGATGCAGATAAAATAGACGCTGGACAGGCAGGAGAAAATAAACACGTTGTCGAAAAGGGTGCTCAGCAAGTAGCTAATGTCCACAAGTGCGCAACCGATACAGGTATAACCTAAAGCCTTGCCACGAATGCCTGTTTTTTTAAAGGACATCATTGCAAGCAAAACATCCAAGGCGGCAAACACCAGGGACGCTACAATATATTCAGCCATAAAAAGAGACAAGAGGCCTCCGGGAAACTCAAAAACACCCCTGCAGGAACAGGGGAAACACATTACTAAATATAAACTATTTTGTTCAGAGTCAAGCAATTAGCATCACACAATGCTTAGTTTGCTTGAATCTCTGGCTTTTTCCGTATTTCAAGTTGGAACAAGTAGACGCCTACGCAAATAAGCACCGAGAGGAAAGAGCCCGACAGGGTGGCAATTCCCATGGGGAAAAGGGTATCCGGATACCAAATTGCGGCAAGGTAGGCCCCCGGGACACGGAGGGTTACGATAGAAATCGCATTGTGTATAAAGGACACGACGGAGCGGCCACAGGCGCAGAAGTACCCGCTAAAGCAGAAATGGATACCGGCCACCATGCAGTCAAAGACATAGGCGTGCAGGTACTGGGTACCATAGGTGATTACCTTCAGGTCGTCCGTAAACAGGGCAAGGACTGGTTCGGAAATAAACTGGAAGAGGATTCCGCACGCCAGGCCGAAACCGGCGGCAATCCCCATGCCACAATACAGCGTCTGGCGGGCTCGATCGTAGCGGTCCGCCCCAATGCACTGCGCGCTAATGGCGGAGACAGAGGACAACATGGCGGAAGGCACCAGGAAGAGGAAGCAGATGATCTTTTCCACCACGCCAACTGCGGCGGCGATCTCTAGCCCGCGGGAGTTTGCGATGAGGGTTATGAACAGGAAGGAAACCTGGATGAACCCTTCCTGACAGGCGATGGGGAAGCCGATTTTCGTCAAGGACCAGAGAATAGCCTTGTTAGGGCGGAAATCCTTGAGGGAAAGGGGTATGTTGAAGCGGACCCGCTTGACCCACTTGATGGAAGCGAGGGTCAGGACGACACAGAACAGCTGGGAAAGGACCGTCGCAACGGCAGCCCCCGCGGGACCCATCCCCAGGGGACCGACAAACAGGAAGTCAAGGGCGATATTCACCACGCAGGAAATTGTTACAAAATACATGGGGCTCTTGGTATCCCCAAGACCGCGGAACGCTGCAGCCACCACATTGTAGGCGGTAATGAAGGGAATTCCCAGAAAACACACCACCAGGTAGCGAGTCGTGCCTGCAACAGCCTCGGCGGGAGTGGACAAAAGGGACACGATCTGGGGGGCGGTCAACAGCAGGATGGCGGTGAAAAGGATGGCCACCCCGGTAAAGATCAAGGCAGTATTCCCTAAAATGCGGCTCAGGCTTTTGTGGCGCTTGGCACCTACGGCCTGCCCCATGAGCACCGTGGTACCCATCGTAAGCCCTACCAGGATGACCGTCACGAAATGCATGACCTGGCTACCTACCGCCACGGCGGTAATGCCTGCGGCATCCGTAAACTGACCTATAATAAACAGATCCGCCATGCCATAGAGAGTCTGCAGGAAGTTCGCAATCAAAAACGGGACGGAGAACAGTCCGATGTTCCTTAAAATATTTCCTTCGTAAAGATTGCGGGGCATAGGCTGAAAAATAGAAAAAACTGGCGGTTCCTCAAAACGAAACATTGAACGTTGCAAGGGTGAAGAGTGGTTAGTGATTAGTGGTTAGTGGTTAGTGATTAGTGATTAGAAATTAGAGACTAGAGATTAGGGATGTCGGGAATACCCTGAGGAAAAAATAAAGACGAATCCATCCCGAAATCAAAAGCATATACATCTAGACGCCCTATCCCCTAGCCCCTAGCCCCTAACCCCTAAATCACCCTAGACCCTAAAATGCGCATGGGGGGTGCTCATTGTGAATCGTCAAATGTTGCGGGGGTGAAACGGTCTGCGTTTCTAATTGAAATTCCTCCCCTAATTCCGCTGTTTATTTCCGCTTGTTTTTTTAATACCTGCATATTTTTCCCGCTTTTTCAAAAGTTGGCACGGCCTTTGCAATAGGTGGGGTGTAAAAACAAGAAACAATGGGTCTTAAAGGCCCGCAACTCAATCGAGGTAAAAATCATGATGAACGCAAACGTAATCCCCACCGCTTTCTATGGCCTTCAGAACCTGATCGACAGCCTGAACAGCCTGAACGCAAACGACAAGACCGAAAAGGCCGAATGCGTCAAGCGTGAATACACCTACAGCCCCAAGGCCGACTACTACGAGGTGGAAAACGGCTTCGTCCTGGAAGTGGAACTCCCCGGCGTCAAGAAGGAAGATCTGGACATGCAGATTGAAAAGAACATCCTTACCGTCAAGGCAAGCCGTTCCCGCAAGGACAACAAGGTGAACTACGAACGCAGCTTCCGCCTGGCAGACGACATCGATACCGAAAACATCAAGGTCACCTTGGAAAACGGCATCCTGTCCTTCGGTCTCGTAAAAAAGCAGCAGGCCGCCGCCCGTAAACTGAACGTGGTGTAAATCCAGACCCTAGAAACTCACTTTAGACATTCTCTTCATACTCCTCCTTAAATCCACCAAAGGGTTCCTCCTGCGAGGAACCCTTTTTCCGTACGAAAGGGCAAAATTCCAAAACAAAAAATCATTAGTAAATTGCTAATGAGAGTGGCGAAATTTTACAAAAAACGGCAATTATGGACATAATGTCCACAGCAAAATATCGCAAAAACCTCTCTTCAGAATAAAATGGAAGTATATCTACCTCGGGAATTATGTGTTTGATCTTAAAAAAGGAGACAAAATGAAGCGAAAATTTGACCTTATGGGTGTAGCCTTGTTGACCTCAGTGGCTATGTTCATTGCATGTGGAGATGATTCCGGCTCTAATCCCAAGACCGACGATCCCATCTTCTCCTATGATTCTTCCAGCTCTGCGGATGTAATAATCCCCGGCTCCAGTGCAATCGACCCTGCCAGCTCCGGAAGCGAGCCCACCGTGGCAAATTCCAGTAGCGACGCCGTGACTCCGGTTCCCGGTTCCAGTAGCGACGCCATGACTCCGGTTCCCGGTTCCAGCAGCGACGCCATCGTTCCGCTCCCTGCATCCAGTAGCGGTGCTGTAGTGGAAAGCTCCAGCAGCGTGCCCGCAGCCATCAGCAGTTCCAGTGTAGCCGTTGCAAGTAGCTCTAGCAGCAGCAATCCCGTCGTAGAAAGTTCCAGCAGTGAAATCGCCTTGGGCCCCACCGAAAAGACTTATGCATTTGGCTATGCCCTAAAGAACGCTCCGCGCCCCTCCAAAGGCTGCGGCAAAAATTCTTCCCTGACCAAAACCAAAAGCGTTGAAAATGGCGATCGCTTCACCATGAACGTAGCCGGCTTGGATCGTGAATATTTCATCACGTTACCCAAGAATTACGACAACACCAAGCCCTACAAGCTTCTCTTCGCCATGCACTGCATGGGTTCCAACGCAGAAGATTTCGTTCACCACTATGCCGACCAGGATCATCCGTCTCCGTACTATGGCCAGCAGAAGTTGGACACCGAAGGCAACTACATCTTCGTTTCTCCTCGCGGCGATACACAGGAACCCGGAGCCATGTGGCAAGCCCCTTGGCGTGGAGGTGATGACAAGGACCACCTGTTCTTCGATCAGTTGCTGACCACCATGGAAGACAACTACTGTATCGACACCTCCCGCGTATTCGTCACCGGCTTTAGCTTCGGTTCCATGTACAGCTACTCCCTGGCAGAAGAATTCCAGGAAAGAGTCCGTGCTGTGGTTACCTACGCTGTGGCAGACTACAACATTTACGAACCCCACAAGAGCGGAACTGAAAAGCAGCTGCCCATCGCCTGGATGAATGTTCACGGCAAGAACGACGGCACCTGCCCCTACAACACCGCCCTCACAAGCGCACTGCCCCGCGTTCTCAAGAAGAACGGCAAGGCATCTGACGGTGATAGCAAATTCACTGACGCCAGTTCCGAAAAACCCCAGGAAGTGGGCGGTTCCGGCCATCTCTGCTACGACTTCAAGAACGTTGACGAACGTTTCCCCGTGAAGTGGTGCAGCTGGAATGGCGGCCATCAGTGGACTGCTTACGACAACGGCAACTGGCAGAGCACCTGGGTTCCCGAAGAAGTCCACAAGTTCTTCGAACAGTTCTAGAAACCGCGCGTAAGCGCAGTTCTAAAATTTCTCTCTAATACCGAAAGGCCCCGCAGGAAACTGCGAGGCTTTTTTCATCGGCAATCTATCGCAATATTCTTTCAAGAAATTTATTCCAGGTAAAGCACCTCGCCCATCTGCGGCATCAGCACAGGCTTCTGGGATTCCTCACCCGCCTTCTTTGCATTTTCCAGAGGCTCGCGATAATCATGCTTGGAGAGAGCGAATCGAGAATGATGAACCGTCATGTAGCGATTAGCGTTCAGTTCCTTCATTTCCTGACCAAGGTACTTGGGCAGCGTATGCACATAGGCCCAGTCCGTATTATACTGGCCGTTTTCCAAAATTGCCAAATCGATATCCTTGAATTTTTCGCCCACCTTGGCAAAGTGAGTTCCGTAGCCCGAATCACCGCTAATCCAGATGTTACGCTTGGGTGTCTTGAAATAGTAGGACGCCCACAAAGTCTTGTTCTGGTGAAGGTCGCGACCAGAGAAATGGCGGGCTGGGGTGAAGGTAACCTCAAAGGATTTTTCATTACCGGCAGCATCCTTTGTCTGGTCCAGAACCACATGGGTCCACCAGTCTTCCTCGACCAGCTTTTCCTTAGGGTAGCCCCAGTATTCAAAATGTTCGCCCACGCCAAGAGGCACGATGACCTTACCTACGTTCGGTTCCAGCTCCGTAACAGCCTGGTAGTCCAGGTGGTCCCAATGGTCGTGACTAATGACCAGGTAATCGATGAAGGGAAAATCCTTGGGCTTGTAAACGTCTGTTCCCTTGAACATCTTGTTGACAAAACTTACGGGAGAGCCTGCGTAAAGAACCGGATCCACTAGGATTTTCTTGCCGGCCAAGTTCATCAGGTAGCTGGAATGGCCAAACCACACAAGCCAATCCTTGTCTTCGGGCAGAGCCTTCAGATCCGTACGGATGACTGTCATGGAATCACCCTTGGCCGGTGCAATCTGGACACCGGAATTGTCAAAGAGGAATTCTTTCCAGACTTGTAATTTGCTTTTCTTGTAAACCATAACAGCAGCAGAATCGATGTTCACGAACTCCTTGCCATTATAGTTAGGAGACTTTTTGATACGGGCCAAACGTTCGCCCTGGGGAATTCGACCAAAGCACTTTTGACTAAGGAACAAGACACCGGCGTCACCCAACAGAAAAAAAATCGACAAGATAATCGCAGTAACCATAAATTTCTTCCTCCTGAAACCCATCATACTTATTCTACAAAAAATATAAGACCTAGAGATTACTCTAAGTCAAAAGAAATATCACTATTTCACGCCCTTCTGAGGAGGCACTTTAGTGCCCCTCAGACAAAAAAGAGAAGTCAAGCAAGCTCTGCTTGTGAAGACGCACTCTTTTTTCGGGGGTCCAGGGGGCAGAGCCCCTTGCATCTAAATAAGTTTTTCCACCTTAGCGCAAAGTTCCTCAGCTTCCTCAGCAGTGGGGGCTTCTGCGATTACGCGGATCACGGGCTCGGTGTTGCTTGCGCGAACATGGACCCAGGACTTTTCGGAACCAAGCCACAAGCCGTCACGTTCATCCATCTTCCAACCGGCAAAGATTTCCTTCACCTTGGGGAGGATGTCTGCTACCTTCTTGTCACCAAGTTCAAACTTCTTCTTGGGCATTGCGTAAGCAGGATTTTCGGCAACGAACTTTTCGGGGCCACCATCGTGATGAGCCATCCAGCTAAGAACGAGGGCTGCTGCCACCAAGGAGTCGCGACCGTAGTGGAGAGCCGGCAAAATCACGCCGCCGTTACCTTCACCACCGATAACGCAACCGTTTTCGATCATCTGGAGGCTTACGTTGATTTCGCCCACCTTGGCGCGGCTGAATTCGCAACCGTACTTGGCAGCCACATCTTCATTCATGCGGCTGGTGGAAAGATTCACGCAGACGGAGCCCTTCTTCTGGGAAAGAACTTCTTCAGTTGCAATGGCCAGAGTATATTCTTCGCCGATGCTACGGCCGAGGCCATCTACCAGGGCGCAGCGGTCTGCATCCGGATCCACAGCAAAGCCAACTGCGCAACCATTTGCCTTTACAGCTTCGCGGAGGTCGCCCAGGTTTTCCGGCAAAGGTTCTGCTCCACGGGGGAATGTACCATCGGGTTCGCAGTGAACGCGAACCACTTCGCAACCCAGCTGCTCCAAAAGGCGAGGAACAATGTAGGAGCCCGCACCATTCACGGCGTCCACAGCAACCTTAAACTTCTTGGCCTTGATAGCCTCCACGTCTACGAAGGGAATGCCCAGAGTGCCGTCGATGTGGATGCCATCGGCATCCGGTGCCAATTCGTACTTACCCATGGTGCGGTAGTCGGGATAGCTGAACTGGTTGGCATCAGCCAATTCAAAAAGCTTCTTCACATCATCGGGACCCAGGAACAGACCCTTGCTGTTCAAGAACTTAAGGGCATTCCATTCCAGGGGATTGTGGCTAGCCGTAATAATAATGCCAGCGTCTGCCTTGAAATGGGTAGTCAAAATTTCCACAGACGGAGTGGTGGAAAGGCCCACATCCACAACGTCAACACCGGAAAGACGGCAAATGCCAGCCACATACTGCACAATGGCATCTCCCGTAGGGCGGCTGTCACGACCAATTACAATACGCTTTGCCTGGGTAATTTCCAGAAAAGCACGAACATGGCTCTGTAAAACCTGGGGGGTAAGGGTATCGCCCACAATACCGCGGATACCCGAAATAGAACGCATCAGTTTAGACATACAATTCCTTTGGAACTCTTATTTGGTCCAAAATATAATAAGGTTTGACACGCACGGCCCTAAACTTTTATATAGTTTATGGGGATGATGGGATTAAAGGAGTGTAAATGGACACCGTCCTTGACATAAGAATGGCCCTAGGATCTGACCTGATCGGTATGGCCCTAGTGGTAGTCATGATCGTCGGCAATATCTGGCGACTGAGACTAAAAAGCAAGGAAAGTAAGCTGCTCATCGCGATGCTGCTTACTAGTTTTTCTTGCTGCTTTTTTGATGTCGTCGCCTTCGCCGTGGATGGCATATCCTCCGACTATGCGGAAAACATTGTCTACCTGACCAACACAGCCCTATTCGCATCCAACTTCCTTTGCGCCTATAGCTGGTTCCTTTTCCTGAAGGAACATCTGAAATTGGATCTTTCCAACAGTCAACAGACAATATTACGCATTACGAAAGTTCTCCTTCTCGTCATGCTGATTTTCAACATTTACTGTCCGTTCATTTTCTATGTGGATGAAATGAACCGATACAACCGAATGTTCGGCTATTGGATTTACGTCGCTTTCAATTATGCCCTTATTATCAATTCCCTAATTCTCTATTACAAGAACTACAGGCAGGACAGTTCCATCCGTTTCTTCCCTATCTGGCTGTACATTATCCCTATTGTCAGCGCAACGGTTATCCAGTCCCTCTTCTACGGAATTTCTCTGATGGCAGCAAGCTTTGCGGTAGCCATCGCAGGTGCATTCACCAGCTTGCAGAACGAACGCATTTTCAGGGACGACCTGACAGGTCTTTTCAACAGGTCCTTCCTGGACTATGTGCTGACACTTTACTCCCAGAAAGGTCGCAAGGCCAGCGGCATTATGATCAGCCTCTGTAACTTTGAGGAAGTCAACGAGAAATTCGGTCATGGAGTTGGCGATCAGGCCCTAACCAAGGCTGCGGAACTGATTCATGATTCCGTAGGTGGCTGGGGTTCCGTCCTTCGCTATTCCGGAGATGAATTCATCGTCATGATGGATTCTCAGTACGACGATTATATTTCCAACTGCATTCTCAAAATACAGACCAACTTCGACAAGTTCAACAGAGAACACACCGAAGCTTATACATTAACTCCTGCCATTGGATTCAAGAAGCACAATTCCAAGGCTGACAACGTGGACAAATTCCTTGATGGGCTGGTCCTTTCGACCAAGCAGGAAAAGATGAAGATTAAGGAAGGCCTAGTCTAGTATCCTTCGGACATTCCCAAGATATCCGCCTTCAGGGTGGCGTCATCGGGATAGTACTTTTCAGCAAGTCTTAAAATACGGAGAGCTTCGTCATCACGTTTCTGGGCGTGAGCGTCGTATGCCATATTCTTGAATCCGAAAATAGCTTCCGCATTGCCATTCCTTGCAGCCAGTTCGTAGGCAAATTCCGCACGTTCCAGGAACTTGGCATCATATGCCAGGTTCCCTAAGAAGATGGCCGCATCCGTAAAATCAGGCTTGATCTGGATAATGCTATTGAGGATATCCATGGCAACAAACTGCTTTTCGTCTTCCACCAGAACATCCGCCAGCTTGTACATGGTAGCCACATCATCCGCCCTAATGGCAAGAGCCTCACGATAGGCGCCAGCACTCTGTTCATAATCCTTATGGAGACGGTATACATCCCCAAGATATACCAGAAAGTCCACTTCTTCCGGATTGGCGGCGTATCCTTCACGAATGACAGCAACCGCACGGTCAAAATCCTCTACGGCAATATTGGCTTCGGACAGCTGGTAGACAATACTGATGTCATTCTTTTCTAGAGCGTAGGCTTTTTCAATAGCACGAAGGGCGCCCACCTTATCGCCGGTCTTGCTATAGGCATCGCCCAGGTACAGCCACCCGCTAATATTATCCGGTTCCAGCTTTAATGCACGATGATAGGCGGCAACGCATTCCGGATATTGCTTCAGCCTGAAGTAGACGGAAGCCATATTGAAAAGGGCCGGAGAGAACTTACCGCTGGAGAAATCCACCGCCTTGCGGTAATTGGCTGCAGCCTCGGGATATTTCTCCATCTGGTAATAAGAGTTCGCAATGTTGAAATTAACCGCAATGGGATCCGCCCCGCGATCAGCCGCCTTACGGTACAAGGTAATTGCCTGCTTGAATCGACCATCACGATAAAGAGCATTGGCACGATCCACCAGATCCGCCGCAGACTGGGCCGCAAATGCAGGAGTCAAAAAAGCCATCAGGAGGCAGCCGATGCTGAGATTCCTCAGCATGACACAAGAGAATACTTTCGGGATAACGCGGACTATTCTAGTCATGGAACTTCACCTCAAACGGTTGCTCCATCCCGCAGAAAGGCACCGACTTGCCATCTTTTTCTGCAGGTTCAAAACTCATACGACCAAGGGCATCCTTACCCGCCTGGGCAAGACCTGTTCCCGCGGGAGATTCTTCCACCACGCGGATATCGTAGGCACGTCCCGTCACGTCCACGCAAAAACTTAAACGGAGAATGGCGTCAATTTCACGATCGCGAATCTGGGGCGGAACCTGGAAATTGGGCATGGAACGGCTGGTGGGTTTCTTATCCACATCACCGCTTTCGTTGGACATGGCGCCCCCGCGGAAATCGGCCACCAGATTTTCGCTAATGGCAGCACCACCGCCCGCACTTGCGGTTCCCAAGTTCATGGCCATACGGGGTCCCGCCTTGGGACTTCTGGAATTGGACTTCTGACGGTTAGGCTTGCGGGAAGGCTTCTTCACTTCCTTCTTCTTCTGAACTTCCTCAGGTTTCTTTACGGCCACTTCCGTCTTGACAAATTTCTTTTCCTGGAACATCTTGCCGTTGATGAACAAGTTTGCCACCGTTACGGAAAATACCAGCAGAAGACTACTAAGGACCGCCGCGGTAAGAACCGTGAACCTTTTGAGGATTTTCAAAAGTCCTTTAAAAAAAACTTGCATCAAATGATCACCTTCTAGATTCTTCGCTCCGCTCAGAATAACATCCTGAATTAATCCGCCTGGGCAGCAATTGAAACTTTCTTGACTCCGCTCATATTACAAGCGTCAATGACCTGCACCAACACACCTGTTTCAGCCCCCTTATCCGCAATAACGACGGCTTCACGGTCAGGTGTCTTTGCCAAGGACTGCTTCAGAATATCCTGAAGGCTGGCCAAGTCCACCTGGCGTTCGTTTATATGAATAGTCCCTTCGCGGGTAATGGCAATGAGGATATTTTCCTTTTCCAGCTGGGATGCGCTCTGGGCCTCGGGCTTCGTCACATCCACACCAGTTTCTCGGGTAAAGCTGGAGGTCACTACAAAGAAAATCAGCAAGATGAACACAATGTCCATCAAAGGGCCCATATCGATGCCCATATCTTTTTGCTTTCGCTGCGGGAGATTAAAGTTCATTTATACCTCGCCGTGTCTGGCGGCCAAATAGTTTTCGATAACAGTAGCGCCCAGCTGCAACTGCTGGGACAGAATATCAATTCGTTCATCCAGGCGTTGTTTCAGAAGCGTAAGAGGGAACGCAATGAGCAAACCGCTCTGTGTAGAAATCAGGGCTTCGGAAATACCATCCGCCATGAGAACCGGATTCTGGTTTCCATAAAGAGTGATCACTTCGAAGGTGGACACCATGCCGGTCACCGTTCCCAGCAGGCCAAGAAGCGGAGCGGCCGCCGCCATCACAGAAACAATATGATTTCCCTGCTGCATATAGCGCAAGGTCTTGATCACGCGCACCTGCATATAGTCTTCATATTCCGAAGGTTTTTCAATGGCTACTTTCAAGGCAAGGTGAAGTTCGCGGGCAAGAATCCCGCCACGTTTTTTCAGGCGGCCTCGAGCAGCGCGGGCTTCCCCGCTCAAGCTGTTCTTCAAGTCTTCACGCAGGCGCTCCACCACCTTGTGGGAATCCTTGCGGAAATAATCACGTCCAATTCGGAACCAGGCAGAATACAGGTAATAGAAGCCTATTGCTCCACACAATAGAATCGGAAGCATGACGATGCCGCCGGCACCGTATGTCTTCTGCAAGGCTTCTATAAAGATGTATATGTTGTTGTTCATGGTTTAGGGGTGATTTAGGGGCTAGGGTCTAGGGGCTAGGGGTTAGGGCGTCTGGATGTATATGCTTTTGATTTCGGGATAGTTTCGTCTTTATTTTTTCCTCAGTGGTTTTCCCGACATCCCTAATCTCTAGTTTCTAATTTCTAGTCTCTTCCTTAGGGAAAATCTTGTTTAATAGGCTTGTGCTCTGGACATAAAGTTCACTAGTCACCTTCTCGATTTTTTCACTCAGAAGGCCATGAAGAATCATTACGGGGATTGCAATGATCAAACCCGTTTCCGTCGTAACGAGAGCTTCAGAAATACCGCCAGCCAGCACGCGGGCGTCATTGGTACCCACTTCCGTAATCACATTGAACAGCGTAATAATACCCGTCACCGTACCCAGCAAGCCAAGCAACGGCGCGATGGAGCCCATAGCGGCAAGCAGACCCATGCGGCGTTCCAGTTTGGGCTGCTCACGAAGGAGAGCTTCCTGCAGGGACTTTTCTGCAGCATCACGAGATTCCTTCGCCTTATTCAGCACGGAGAACATGACCATGGAAAGAGCGGATTCTTTCTTCAGGCAAAAGTTCGCGGCATCTTCATAACGCTTTTCGGAAACCATCCCTTCCACCTTCTTGACGAAGCGCTTGCCGATGCGGCCACGGAGTGTCAGCACGATGAAACGTTCCAGACAGAGAAGCAGTGCGAAAATAGCCACCAGCATGAGCGGGTACATCACGATACCGCCCTTCTTGAAGAAAGCCTGCAATTCTTCCTTCCAGGTCAATTCCTTCGTGTCACTGATGGAGTTTTTCACCGCCTTATTCTGGAGAACATCCAGAGGGATGGTCACCTGATTATCCGAAGCCTGAGAAACTGCGGTGCGGATGGTGGCGGACATTTCCTGAGGCAAAGTGTTATTCCATTCGAAGATCTTACCCTGAAGAGCACCGGAGCGAAGCAGTGCCTGAACTTCACCGAGACCGCCTGCGGATCCATCCGTAGCCACTTCCCCGAGGAAGACGGTTCCCAAGCGCAAGCGATTTACACTTACATCCGGACGGGAACCTACCTGAGAATTTACGCTACCATAGGACTGGGTATAGGTCATCTCGTGACGTTTCAGCAAATCTTCCAGATAGAGGCGGGTAACAGAAAGGGTGTTAGGATTCTTTGCATCCGCTTCGTCCTGAGCCTTCTTTAAATTCACCAGACGTTCATTCATTCCCACGGGATAATCGCCTGTGATTTCCCCTAGGGATTTATCCACGGAAAGCTTCACCTGAGTATTCAGGGCTTCATATGCGGATTCGTCGGACTTGGCTTTTTCTTCGGCGTCCGTCGTCACATCCTTGCTAGCCATGACTTCTTCATTCACGCGGCCAAGGTCTGTAGAAAGCTTGGAGTAGCGGCCATCCAGCTCACGGGTTTCCGTCTGATGTTCTTCCGTCAGCTGAGTTTCGTTATAGCGCTTACGCCAATGTTCCGCTTCCAGCTTTTCAAGAGAGTCGGCCTTCTGCAGGCGAATGCGGGTAAGGGCATCCACTTCACGCTGCAGCTCCTTGTATTCCACCAACTTCAGGGAATCCCGAATCCTTGCGCTATCCACAGCGGCTTCCTTAGAAGACCAGGGCCAGGCAAAAGCAGACAGAGCAAGGAACATCACCAAGGACATCACTTTCATAAAATTATCCATTACTTACCCTCCCTTACGATAGAGAGACTGACCGGCAGATTTACCATCTGGGGAGGTTTCTTGGCCTGCTTTACATCCAAGGCAAAACGGATCGCGTCACGTTCTGCCAGGTTCAAGTCTTCCACCCATTCATATTCCACAGTTCCGGCCTGTTCGCCCGCCTTACGGACCAGGGCGCCATAGACAGTTCCGTTTTCATCGCTGTAGACCATCCACTGATTTCCAATGCGGAGAATCTGTGCGTTGATCAGTTCTCCGTTCTTGCGGGTCAGCGGAGAATTGATGATGGCAACTTCATCACCGAACTTGGTTTCTTCTGCGATGAGAGCCTTCAGGCGGGAGAAGGCTTCTTCTTCGGAAGCATTGCCTCCTTCAATGTCACGAGTCAAGGACTTGGCACGATCCAGGCGAGTTTCACGATCCCAGGGAAGCGTCTGGGAAATCTGGAATTCCAGCCGCTTGCTGATGGTAGCAAGAGCAACGCTCAAAGCCTTACGTTTGGATTTTACGTTTTCGCTACGATTCTTGGCATGGGCCTGCTTATTGCGTTCCTGCTGGAGCTGACCTGCCACATCCTTAATCTTGATGTTCAAGGAATCGATTTCGGACTTGCGACGTTCCTTGTCCTGTTTGTAGCGTTCCTGCAAGGTCTTGTAACGTTTGTCGTCCGCCTTCAGCATGGAATCGGTTGCCGCAATCTGGGAGTTCAGTTTTGCAATTTCGCTGTTCAGCTTTTCCTTTTCCAGCTGCATGTCCCGAATATCGGAATCTACATCGGCGTTGGCATAGCTGACAAACACCGCAGTAAACAAAAGAACTGTCAGTAGTTTTATTTTCATATTCATACTTTTTCACTCCTGGATTCTTCGTCGCTCCGTTTCTCAGAATGACGTAGGTGAAGCATCCTTTCAGCACTCCTAATATTCCATTGCATTACCGTTTGCATTGCTTATCCTCCGGATGTTCTTCACACCAAAGGTCCACCACTCGTTTTAGGATAGGAGACTCCATTTTTTCCAAATAATAACGGCTTACTAGGGCTGTACCACACTGTTTGTATTTCTCAATATTCCAATCACGATCGGAACACCACTGCCACAGGGAATCCTTACAGGCGGTTTTTTCCAGGGACCCCTGACATTGCTCACGCAAGGCATCGCAACTGGCAACACTGTTGTTTTCAAAGTTGTATTCCATGCAATAGCTCAACAGAGCTTCGGCGTTGATTTCATCCTTTTGCTTAACAACTTTCTCTCTTCTAGACGCATCCCCCCACCATTCATCATCTCTCTTTGCCAAGCGATCTATTTCATTTTGCCATTGTTCAACCTCTGGCTCATACCAGATCAACAATCCAACATATGCAGCAACACACCTTGGATGCACACTAGTTAAACGCAGATTGGACCATCCTCCAGCAGTTGCAACGCAAACATCTTTCTTGTTCAGGCGGCACCATTTTGTTTCGAAAGGCTTATGTTCCCCCATGCCACCTTCACGGAAACAATTCTCACGGGCCATATATTCAAAGGGAACAAATTCATCTGTAGTCACTTCCATCAGCAAGGAATCCTTCAGCATGCCGGCGAATACGCCCATGCCATTTTCCACATTGCTCTTGGGAACCACCCGAGGATCCTCAATGGCGTCAAGTACCGTATTGCGATAGTCAGAATAAGCCTGATCTGTAGCGTAGAAGCGAATGACGGATTTTCCAATAGGCATTGTCATTCCCGGATATTCCATGGTATCCAAAGTATTACGACCAGCAAACATCATGCGGGTGGTAAAGCCCATGCTGGCAGTATTTTCGATAGGACGCTTTGTGGACATATAGGCATAGCCCATGGAGTCCGGCTCCGTAAAGGCCGACAACATGTTCATCATGGTGGTGTTCATGGACTCGCCACCATTGGCCGTATCGTATTTCAAAGTCATCTGGACGCCCCGCACGGATTCGTCGTATTCCATGGGAATCTTGTAAGTCAGAATATCATAAGGGAAACCAAGGAATTCAAAGGACAGACGCCTGTAGTCATTCTCCACAAATTCCGCGTCATTCCTGGCGCTTGGCGGAATCACCCCCTTGGCGTGAATTTTTGTCGGAATCTTTGCAACAGCCTTCATTTCGGTGGTGACCTTATGGCCGGCGCTATCCCACTTAAAGACAGCATTCAGCGTGTAGGATTCGCCAGCCACACCCACCTTTGATTCTCCAACGCAGGAAACTTCATCTCCAATCACAAGACAACGACGGTTATAGGCAAAGCAATTGGGCTTTCCTGATGATTCCAGGGGGGTCAATCGGACAGTTTCGCTATCCGCCTCAACTTCAGGAGAAAACACGCCAGAAACAGACACATCAGCACTATCATAGAAGGCAAAATTTTCAGCAGAACTTTCCGTCAATCCATAAACCTTGGAGAAGCACACGTATGGAGATTCATCCGCCACGATGTAGCCGAAGGTATAAATACCCTGGTAAACCTCAGTCTCCTCCGGATAGTAACTCCACGGTCCCTGGAAATCACAAGCAGATAAAATAGTAGACAGTAGGAAGTAGACAGTAGACAGGAAAAGACGAGAGCGTCTAACCCGAGAAAACTCATACCTCAAGCACCGATCCTCAAACTTTCTAGAAATAATACTCATAGTTCAGCATAATGGGCAAAAAGGGGAACTGAGAGACGGTCTTATACTCGGGCGGGTTCTTATTGGTATCGTAGTAGGTGTAGAACATGTTCTCGTGGTCAGTCAAGTTAATGATTGTCCAGCTAAAGCTCCACTTGTTTTCGCGGCCGATATCGATGGCCTTCACGTCGATGCGGAAGTAGTCCGTCTGGCGGCCCGCATTGCGGGAACCGGGAATCACCTGGATGTTTTCACGATAGGTCTGGTCTTCCATTTTCTGCTGGTAGAAATAGCCTAGATATTCGCTGATGGGCATACCTGCAGAATACTTGAGAACCACGGAAGATCTGAAATAGCGTCCCTTCTTCTCGTGAGGCCAGATTCCGTCCTCTCCTTTCCAGTTAATACCTGCATCCAGCTTGACGGCGTAAGGCTGATGCCAGCTGGGGAAATAGGCCTTCGTTCCGTCGTTTGCCTTCAGGACACTCAGACTCTGGCTCCAGTTGATACCGCCAAAGACCGCCCCCTTCTCCTTTCTCAGGGAAAGCTCATAGCCTAGGGAATAACCCTCCGCCGTCCCGAAGTTATCCGCCAGCAGGAAGTCCGCTGCAGCAGTTTCGTCGGTAGAGTCCTGTTTCATCATGAAGGTGTTCAAGTTGTTCTGGGTCTTGAAATAGACACCCGCTGTAAAATCGTATTCATCCGCAATTTGCGCCTGCTTGTATTCCACCGCAAAGAGGTTGGATCGGGCGGGTTCCAGATGTTTTCCCTTGGAGGTGGTAACCGACGGATAATAGAATTCATTGAGGGATTCGCCATCGCCGAACATGATGGAGTTCATATACTGGAGGTAATGACCCGCATAAAATTCCATGGTTCTCTTTTCATCAATATTCCACACCAGTGACACACGAGGTTCAATTCCGAAATCTTCGGAAAGGTCCTGATAATTCAAGCGCAGGCCATAAGTCAGCAGCCAATCGTCATTCAAGCGCCAGGCATCCTGACCGTAAAGCACATGATGGAGCGGCTTCTGGACATCCGCCACCTTCATGCTGGAAATGTATTCGTAGAACTTGTCCCAGTCATATTCCAGCTCATAGCCCACTGTAAACACATGATTGTCAATGCCGCGATAGTTCAGCCACTGTTTACCTGCAAAAGTATATAGATCCTGGCCAATGTTGATCAAGTCCGTCAGTTCCATGGTCTGATAAAAACGGCTGAAAGCGAAAGTCGCATTGTAGTCCCAGTTTCCGTCAATGCGATGGGAGAAATTTATAGGAATGGCCACATTGCCCCAGTCCACATACAACGGGTCAAAAGCCAGCACATCCTGCCCCACATAGAAACTGAACTTCAAGTGAGTATCCGAGGAAAAGTCATAAATGAAATCGCCCTGCAGGTCCGTAAACTCGTAGTCAATATCCAAATCCAAAAGGCCAATGGCATTACAGGCATCCAGAATGTAGCCAATGTAAGTGGTTCGTCCCGCCAAAATCCAGCGGGCATTGCCTTTGTGTCCTTCCGTATGGAGCTGTGCCGCAAAGGTACTGATCTTGACGCTACTCTTGCTGAACCATTCTTCGGTCGAATCGCTTCCACCAGCACGTCCGTCCATCTTCAACACGGAACTCAGGCGGTTACCGTACTGCGCCGGGAAACCGCTCTTGTAAAATTCCACGCCGTCGATGGTCTCCACCAGGAAGGTACTGAAAAGGCCGAAGAAGTGCGTAGGAGAATACACCACCGCATTATCGTACAGGAAAAGGTTCTGGTCGGCCGCCCCGCCACGAACATAAATTTTCGTACTGAAGTCGGAACTTGCCACCACGCCGGGCAACTGCTGGATGCTTCGAATCACGTCCGCTTCACCAAGGCCCGGCATACGCTTGATAGACTTGGCGGAAACCACGGATTCACCCGCCTTACGCTTGGGGCGGCGACGCAACTGCACCACCACCTTCTTCATTTCCGTTACCTTGCCGTTTTCCTTGCCAGCAGCAAGAAGGGCGTCCACATCCACATCATCTTCTGCAGGCTTATCGACAGCAGCCACACTCTCGTCATGCCGAACTTGATTCGGCATCGGCTGTTCTTGAACGTCGCTTGGCACTGTCGAAGAATCCGTAACGCCCACATCTCCCAGCACATGGCTAAAGACGGAATCCTGCCCCAGGTAAACCAGCTCGTAGCATTTTTCCTTCTCGGCGCCAGAGGTATCGGAATTGGTAACGCACACATTCCACAGAGTGTCTTCGGGAAGTTCCACCTGGAAAGGCGTCCCTACAGTCGTCTGGAGAGCCTCTCCCGTCTCGAGAATTTCCACATTCAGTTTTTCATCAGCGGCAAAGGAAGTATCCTGAACCACTCCCTGAAAGAGAATTTTTTTCTCCTTCGGCAGGCCTTCTGCAGTTGTGCCTTCCTGAGCCACGCTCCACACCGGGAACGCAACTAACAGTAAAACAAAAACTGTAAAAATACGGGATAGGCGCATATCTCTTTCAGTGCAAATTTAGAAATTACACGTCTTAAACACCAGAGCAAAGCTCAAGTGTTACCCCATAATGATTTTATTTTGTCGCTGAAAAAAACGGGATTAATTTATTTCAAAGGGACGACAGCTATAATTTTGCGATTTTGAGCAATTTGTATAATAACAGGCGTTTTCCCGAAGCGACGGTCCACATCCAGAGAAATGAAGTCCGTTTCTACCTGAAGGGTCTTAAGCAGGTTGCCATTCAAGGAAAATACCCGAACCACCTTGAGTCCCTGGGGCATGCCAGAAACTTTCAAAACTCCGCCCTTTCTAGAAACCATCAACCCGGCTGCACCAAGCTGATTACGAACAAAGTCCGTTTCCACAGGATCGCTGTTATCTTCAGCAACTTCTTCGCTACTAGAGCTTGCATCTACCAGCTCCAAACTAGAGGAACTCGACTCTACGACCATTTCTTCACTGGACGAACTTTCAGGCGGCAGCTCATAAAAATCACCAAACTTCACATTAAAAGAAACCTTGCTATAGTCATTCGCTTCCGCGATGCTTGAAAGGTGAACACCCAGATCCGTTCCGTCCCATGTCACAAACTTACTGAAGGAATCATATCTTCTCAAGCGGGATGTACCTGGAAATACGTCCGACGTTATCGTCTGGTAATTGGCAGCACCATCCGCTTCCACAATATCCACACGCATTCTTTTGGAAGTATTGATTTCAGATTTAATCCAGGCAGAATCATCGTAGTCAATATGCCAAATCAACATGCCATGATTGGGAAGTCCTACGTCCCACTTGGAACGATTGCGGTATTCCATCACATAAAACTCATCCGTATTTTTCGGATTCGTCACCTTAACGGATGCGTTTTCCTGAACAGGCAGCAATTCAAAGCCGTCCCCTTCGGAAATTTCCACAGACTTTGACCAGCCCAAATACTCCTTTTCAAAAGCAGAATAATAAGGCGGAGCGCTACCAAGAACGGCGGACGAGTTGCTGATATTATAGGCACCCCCATCCATCAGGTCCCATACGGAAAGAGTATACAAGTTACTTTCGGCGGAATAATGGTCTCCCAAGCCCAACAGATGACTAAACTCATGGGCAAAGCCGCCAACGCCTACAATCTTCGAAGAATTCCTATTCGTTTCCCAAGTTTTTCCATCCAGTTCGTTGGAACAAGCGTAAGCGTCCACATAGGTATAGCTCTTTCTGAATCCACTTCCAGAGGAGGCGACCCTCTTTCCCTGAGAAGGCATGCCATACACCCGATAGTTGGATGCGGACAAGTAGTACATATGGGGCCAGATGGCGGAATCCTGGGGCGAATCGTTGGAGCCAACACCAGCATAAATCATATGGACAAAATCCAGATATCCATCCTTGTCGCTATCATACTGGGTGAAATCTACGGATTTTTGATTCACGAGAGTATCCAGCGCCTCCATCAAGGCAAAAGCACCGCCGTACATTTCATACCGAGAATAATTGCCATAACTCTTATAGGCTTGTCCAGAAATGGTCACAGGTCCAACCACATCAAAATCGGGAATAAACTTTCCGGAAGAGTTGTCCGTGAAATAATCCTTCACGCTTCCAAGATTGCCGTTGACACTGTACCCCTCTTCGTTAAGGAAACTCTCAAACTGAGCCTTAGGATCGTCAGACTTGAACTTGACATCGCTAAACTGGACTAAAATCACCAAGGCCTTTTTCTCCCCCTTATTAGCTAGAGAATTGGCTTTCGGCATAAGTCGCATGGCGGGAACAAAATCTGCAGGTTCAAAACTGCCTTCTGCCTTATGGATACTTCCGAAGGTGCGGGAAGTCTTTTGCGACTTCACCACTCTCAAGACTTCCTCTTTATTCAGGGAATTCAGGAAGCTCAATTCCTCAGCAGTCTGATTTTCGCTGTCATGGGCACGAACGTTGGAAACCTGACCATCTTCCCTGACATAGCAGAAGTAACCGGCGCTATCCCGGTCCACTACGAAACCATTTTCGGTCACCTTAAAATGATGGCTTTCGTTACCCACGGGGCGGACACGTAAAGAACTTCCGTCCGGTTGTGATATTGCGAAAAAGCGATCCAGGGCAGGCATAGCCCAAAGACTTCCGCAAAGGACAAACACAACGGTTAAAAACTTTAACACGCCCATACCTCTAACATAAACAAAAAAAAATCTGCAGGAAGAAAAACCTGCAGAGAAGATGTAAACTTACTTTTTCCAAATTACGGAATGATTAAGCCGTCGGGAGAAAAAGTTTCGTAATTACAAAGAATCGATGGAGGAAACATCGTCCGGGACTTCCGGGCGAACCACCAGCAATACGGCATTCTGGGAAATAATGACGTAGCGTTCGCCACCCACTTCCAGCTCCGTACCGTTCGCATGGAGATACAAGGCCTCGTCACCTTCCTTCACCTGGAGGGGAACATAGTTCACCGCATCGCCGGATTCACCACGGAAAGCTGCATCGGGATCCTGATTTGCGGGAATCGGGTAACCCGGGCCCACCTTTACCACTAGCCCCGTATGGACAGAATCATGTTCCTTTACGCTGGGAGGCAAATAAAGGCCACTGCTGGTCTTGTTGGCAGCTTCCAGGGGCTTGATCAAGATTCGATCACCAATAACAACAATATTCTTCAGGGGATTCAGCATAACCCAAAGATACATTTTCTTTTTATATTGATGGCGTGATATTCGGCGTTTTATGGTTCGTGATTTTCGCAGTTTTAGGAATCTACCTACTGCGCAGCCCCAAGGTCAGGGGCTGGCTTCGCGTTCTTAAAAAGGCAAAACTGGTCTGGCGAATTCCTCTTTCCCTAATAATCCTGGTGGCGGGCGTCTATTGGGGATACAAGTCCCTTCCCAAGGGCGAAACCTATACAACAAACGTTCAGGCCATATTCGAGACTTACTCCGCGCAGACCGTCCAGAAAGTCGTTGACGCAGGTATCGTAAAAAAGGATTCCGCCTGCGACATGAGCCACGCCAGACCGGAAATCGCGTATATTTTCCCGCTGGTCATCAACACCTACAACGACATAGTAGAACGACCTACCACCCCTATCATTACCCGTCTGGACGACACCCTCCATTTCGCAATGGTAGGCTACAGACTGTTCAAGAACCGCGGCATCCTTATCAACAAGGCTTTACGCAAAAAGCTGGGCAACCGATATTCCTTTGGAATCCGTACGGATAGCACCAGCAACGTCCATACCCTATGGCTCACCTACACCGGGGACCCTTGGAATATCGAGCAACTTTGCGCCCTTCCGGTCATTGAAATTTCCAAGCGCAACAATGTGGATCCCGCTCTGGTCATGAGTCTTATCCGCCACGTTTCCAACTTCAATTTCGATTATCAAGGCCAAAAGGACGCTCGAGGAATTCTCGCACTTCACGAGGGTACAGGTCTTGAACAGATTGAGCTAGGGGTGGAAAAGCTCCGCAAGCTTCTGCACGTAGGCCTCAGCCAGGAAAATGCAATAGCCACCTTCTATCCGGATCCCGAAATGGGAGCCAAGCCTGAAGACTGGATGCGCAGCCCCCTTACCAAAAGCTGGGTAGACCAAGTCCTAGGCGATGTCCAGTATTACAAGGACAACGGGATTTAAAAAAACTATCTTGTATCCCCGTGATCCAAGTACAGAATGTTTCCAAGTCTTTCGGCATGCAGGTCCTTCTGGACCAGGCAAGCTTTCTCGTAGGTGACCACGAACGCGTCGGTCTCGTAGGTCGTAATGGTTGCGGCAAGTCCACCCTCTTCAAGATGATTCTTGGCCAGGAATGCCTGGATGGTGGAACCATCGATATTCCAAAAAAATACACCATCGGATATTTGCAGCAGCACATTAACTTCACCCACAAAACGGTGCACGAAGAAGCCTGCAGTGTGCTGAAGCCTAATGAAGATGGATGGATCGAAGAACACAAAGTGGAAGCAATCCTTTTCGGTCTGGGTTTCGACGAAGAATCCATGAGCAAGGATCCTATGCTCCTTTCCGGTGGTTTCCAGATTCGTTTGAATCTCGCCAAGGTGCTGGCCTCTGAACCGGACATGCTGTTGCTGGATGAACCCACCAACTACCTGGACATTGTTTCCATGCGTTGGCTCAGCCGTTTCCTGCGCAACTGGAAAGGCGAAGTACTTCTCATCACCCATGACCATCATTTCATGGACGAAGTCTGCACCCATACCGTGGGCATTCACCGCCACAAGATCCGCAAGGTCAAGGGAACCGTAGAAAAGCTCCGGGAAACCATTGCCGAAGAAGAAGAAGTGGCAATGCGCACCCAGGAAAACGAAGCCAAGAAGAAGGCCCAGCTGGACCAGCTCATTGAACGTTTCCGCTACAAGGCCGCAAAGGCCGCCATGGTGCAGTCCAAGATCAAGGCAGCGGCTAAGCTCGCCAACGGTGAACGCCTCACCCACGAACGCAACCTGGAATTCAGCTTTACGGAAGCTCCCTTCCCAGGCAAGCGAATGCTCCAGATTCACAATCTGGCATTCAAGTACGGTGACGGTCCGGAACTTTTCAGCGATTTGGAATTCGAAGTATTCAAGGGCGACCGTATTGCAATCATCGGTCCCAACGGCCGTGGTAAAACCACGCTCTTGAACCTGATCGCAAAGGAACTAAATCCCACTACCGGAGAAATCTGCCACAATCCCAATCTGCAGATCAACTACTTCGGTCAGACAAACATCAACCGCCTGAACCTCGACAATTCCGTCGAAGAGGAAATCGCAAGCGCCATCGCGGAAGTCTCCCAGAAGAGCCGTGCCCGCGGTCTTGCAGGCCTCATGATGTTCAGCGGCGACAACGCCCTGAAGAAAATCAAGGTCCTCTCCGGTGGTGAACGCAGCCGCGTGCTGTTGGGCAAGATTCTTGCAAGCCAGTGCAACATGCTGCTGCTGGACGAACCCACCAACCATCTGGATATGGAATCCATCGAAAGCCTTATCGACGCGCTGGACGACTACGAAGGAACAGCCATGGTGGTGACCCATGACGAAGAACTGCTACACGCCTTTGCAAACCGCCTGGTGGTTTTCGACGGTGGCAAGTGCCGCATCTTCGAAGGCTCCTACGCCGACTTCCTCGAAAAGGTAGGCTGGGCTGCCGAAAAGAAGCCCGGCGGAATGGACGGGGACAACGCCAAACTTTCCAACATCGACGTGACCAAGGACGCTCCCACTGCAAGTGCTGCACCTTCTGCAAAGATGGACCGCAAGGCCCGCGCCGACTACATCGCCGAACGTTCCAAGATCATCAAGCCGCTGGAAAAGGCTATCGCAAAGATTGAGGATGATATCGCCAAGGCCGAGGAACTTTCAGGCGCATTGGAAGCAAAACTGGTGGCCGCCTCCGAAAGTGGTGATGGAAATGCAATCACTTCAATTGCAAAGGAAATGGACGACATCAAGAAAAAGATCGACGATCTCTATACTCAGTACGAAGTAAAGAACGCCGAGCTTGAAGCCGCCAACGATAAGTACCCGCTGGATTAACCAGCAGTCATGCTGACGAAGGTCAGTATCGGCTGTACGCAAAAAAAAGCACGGTTGCAAGCCGTGCTTTCCTTTTTTTTATTTTCCTCTCTTGATACCGATGGTATAGGTATCCTCGGAACTTCCCGCCTTTGTCTTGCCGGAAAATACCTTCACCTTCATCTTGGCAATGTAAGGACCTGTGCCTACCAGTCGGCCATCTTCACTACGGCCATTCCATTCAAAGAACATGTTGCCAGGATTATCAAAGCAATTGGACTTTGCAGGATCGGCTGCATTGTAGAATACAGTCTTATCGTTACAGCGGATTACACCTCTGTAGGAATTCACGTAGTTACCCAGATGAGAATAATAGTAGGCTTCCCAGTTAATCTTGATCAAACCCAAGGCAGAATCACGATTAGCAGTGCTAGGCAGGTT
Source organism: Fibrobacter sp. UWR4 (assembly GCF_003149045.1). NCBI lineage: Bacteria > Pseudomonadati > Fibrobacterota > Fibrobacteria > Fibrobacterales > Fibrobacteraceae > Fibrobacter > Fibrobacter sp. UWR4. The sequence continues at coordinate 86,859 of NZ_QGDU01000014.1, forward strand.
CATGATCATGGTGGTCGCAAGTTCACCAATATCAAATCCCAACAACAAGCCAGGCATTCCTAAGCTATCCACAATGTCCTTTACAGTCTTGTTGGAAGGGACCACAATAGGAACGATGGATTCCTGATGAGGCCACACAAACTCTTCGCTCCCGATGGTCACTACACCAGGTGCCGAGATTTCGGTACGCTGTTCCCCTACAATACGAACCATGGGATTATTCACATGCGCGAAGTTTTCACTGCGGTCCTTGATCACTCCAGGCACCATCTTCACATAATCGCCCACAGCAGGCAGCACACCTGTTTTTGCGCGGCTATAAAACACCTTGAAAACATTGCCCTTAGAAGAAACACTCGTAGTGGACACATCCAGAGAATCACTCAACAAGGTAGAGTCACGGAAAATTTCAAAGGCAATTCCGCCATTCACGTTTCGTTCTGATGTACCTTCACTCAAGTTGATGGTCAGCAAGCTCATATTTTCGTTCACGGATTCAATAGTAGCACTAAGAATAACAGGTCCCGCGTGATCCTCGATGGAAGTACTCATATCGAGTTTCACAGAATCACCCGTATCTTCATCCAAGTATGTATAGTGATACAGCAAGGATCCCAAATACACATCATCGGAAATTCCCGTAAACAGGCTCTTCTGCAAGCCGTTAGGATCATAGAGCACAAGAATGGAATCATCCACAACCAGGGGCCAAACATTGACAGCATCCGTTACCTTATGGAATCCAGATTCGCCAAAGGACCAGGCGAGAGTATCAGGCACAGCATTATCAAACGGCTTGCTAAACGGAATAGCAAGACTATCCACCACGCCATCGCCATTTACGTCATACATCTTCCCGCGAGAAGCAAATGGTACAGGAGGTTCCTTGAAGTGAATGCCAGTCCATACCAGATCATTGGAAACGCCCTCGCTGGAAATCTTGAACGAAGCATTCTCCATTGCGGTCTCGCCCACCACATAGAAGTAGGCATATCCCAGGGAGTCCGTCGTAATGGATGTGACCTGCTGACCATCCTTACTCAGGAAGCTAATGGAATCTGCAGAGGTCAAATCCAGAGTCACAATGCAATCACCGCAGGGTTTACCCACATAGAGTACAGCAACAGCAAGGGGCTTTCCATCCGGATAAGTCACATGAGCAAGCAGCGTATCATTTTTCGGATCCACGCCCATTACATCCCCACGGAGGGTAAGCCCCGTAGGATCCAGCTGCACAAAGGAATCCGTCGGATTGAAAATATCCACAAAGCCAATATCCGGCAGAGGATATTCGGGCACCGTGAAGGGAATAATCTGATACTGACTCAAATCAGATGCCAGATAGCAAATCAAGGCATAGGAGCCAGATGCCAAAGAACGGGAGCGAACAATAGCCGTAGTATCGATGGTAAAGCCCGCCATGTTTTCGTTAATCAGGATACCACCATAATTCAGGCCCGGATCTAGAGTCATACCATCCGGAGGCAGGCTTCCTCCTGCCAGCACGAATATGGACTGTGCATCGGAAGTATCCACCTTGGATACACTGGAGACGTCGCAACTCAAGGATTCATCCACCAGCAACTGCTTCAAGTTATACATGATTGTACCATCCGCAGTCTTCACCTCTTCAGAATAGTAAGTCTTCTGGGTCTGCAAGTTGATGGACGTACGCATCTTGAAGTTGGAACCCGTTGCATTACGTTCAGAGAAGAAGATGTGGAACGGATATTCTACACCCTCATCAAGTCCCAAAGTATCCAGGTCCACAGCACCTTCCACCGGACTATGGCAGCCGCCGATATCCACCACCAGACGGTTGTTGATGAACACCCACACATCGTCATCACCGCGGAATTCAAAATACTGCCCCTTGATATACTTGAACTGGGCGGTAATCTTCATGGAGAAACTGTAATTGTGTTTACAACCCTGAACGTCCCAGTCGAACTTCGGATTCTTAATAGTCTTTGCGGAATCCAGGTATTCGAAATCGTCCAGAGGATAGAAGCCCGGATTGGTGGGATCGTTACAACCGTTAGGAGATTCCGTCACATCCGCAAGCCAGAAACCTTCAGCATCCAGTTTCAAGTCAATATCACGGCAAGTAGCGTTGGTATATTCACGTCCGTCGGGCCCCGTAGCCAATACTTCCGGAATAAACCACTTGTCCACTTCACGACCTGCAGAGCACTGGTCCCAAGGGAACAAGGTGGAGTCCACACGAACCGGCAAGCCATCCTTGCTCAGGTATTCTTCCACCATACCCAATACATGACCTCCACAAGTCTTATACTCCTGAGCGCCCTGGATGATGGTCGTATATTCATTACCACCATAAATTCCACCAAAGTCAATGTCGATGGCATCTGCATAAGATTCACCCGCCCAGTCCAGAAGCATAGCCGAAATTTTCATGGTGGGGCAAATTCCCAATCGTTCCGGATACACTTCCTTAAACCTCGGGGCGCTGGAAGACAGCGGATAAGGATACACCCATACCGTATCGTACAAAGCGATCATGGAATCCAGGGAAATCGGCGTACCAAAGCCGCCATCTTCCCCCATCAAACCTTCCAGGCTATAAAATTCCGTACCGAAAGACTGCCTAAACTGAACAGACCAATCTTCGGTGTGCTTGTAGTAAGTTCCCTGATACCAGCCACAGGTATCGCTCTGGGTTGTATCCAACAAACTTGCTGTAATCGGTCCCATACGAATCGTATCTTCCGCGACGATCATCATCGGCGACATATTGTCCCAGGGACTCATTAAACGAATAGTCTTAGGTTCCAACGGACTAAACAAGAGCTCGTAATTTCCACTAGTCGTCGTGTAGAGCCAAGTCTCATAAACGCCCGTAGGGAACAGCGAGGAAGCAAAAGGTCTAGCCCCTTCCTTGAAGAAAGTCACCTGGGGCCATTCATTCTGACGGCGGTAAATATTGAACTGAGCCATGCTGGAAGCCCAATTCGTGGAGCCTACAGTTGCTGCGTCAAATTCATACTTAAACCAGTACGGATTCTTTCCATCCTTTTCCGTTGCAACAGGATTGTTCAGGATGTTGTTCCCGATGGAAATGTATACCAGGCTATCCTTGAATGTAGAATTGGTCCTCCAGGGATGATAAATATGGAGAACTCGTGTAGAGTCAAAACATTCTCCCAATGCGCCCATTTCATGGGCAGGAGCAAGAGTATTTGCAGTACCGTCAATATAGATCGTATCCGCAGCATCAAGAGCATTGCCCAATTCAATCACACCAGAGCTGGGCAGTGCCATGTAAGGCGTCCTATAGCGAATAAAATGTACAGCTTTCCCAGGATTCGCCTTGATCACCGCAGGAGACACAGCTCCATAGAACCATCCACACATGGATTTGTCATCCTGTGCAAATCTCATCAGGATAGAATCCTGGCCGAAGATCATCTGAGGGAGAGCCTTATTCCCCCAAGGGCTCTTGAACCACACCATCTTGGAACCAGGAGCAACAAAACTCTTCTCGTAGGTCATGTCCGTAGTGTTGGTATAAAGCCAAACTTCAACATCCGTACCGAAAATCTGGCCGATTTTCATATCGCCAGCAACTTTCCAGGAGGCACCATTATTGTTGTTGAAATTCTGGTCAGCCGTATTGGGATAAATACCAATATTGAAAGATTCCCAATCCTGAAAATCCGAGGCATTCTTGTTCCAGGTATAGCTGAACCAGCCATCCCCTTCATCCGTCATGCGAGTGCTAGAAGTTTCGCCAAACTGCGGATTATAGCCGCCACCGGCACCGCCCAGCATATGCAAAAAATACCCGTCCTTAGACAGATCATCACGCCACGGGGACTGGACATGAATAATCAGCTTCGCCTGGGCGAAAGCCGCAAAAAACATGAAAAATAAAACAACCCATACATTGTGTCGCATAAACACAACTCCTTTTACTACAAACATCCCAATATGAAAATAATTTTTTTATTCCAAAGCGGAATAAAATTTGCACGCAAAAGGAAATAGCGTTGAGATAACTACAAGGGAAAAGTGACTTACAAAAAAAAACGGACTAACCTCAGAGAGCCAACCTACGCACGCACCGTACCGAGAAACCGTTCCAGATGGTTCCATCAGGGGAATACAACTCCGATCCATATCCTGATGATAAACCTGTTCCATTGTACCACAAGTCCCAAACGTAAGCACGAGTAGAATCCCCCTTCGTCGCACTCCAGAAAAAGGCATAGCTCTTCAAATCCTGGTAAGAACCATCTAATTTACGCATTCCACCAGGGAGAGCGGCAAAACCTAACATATCACTTCCTGAAGGCGTATCAATAGCTCGACGCCACCCCTCTTTGGACATCAAAGCCGTTCCGGCCCCGGGGCCACCTCGCTTTCGAAGTTTATATTGATCGGCAACCTTGCGTAAGGCCTGCCAATCATCATTGTCAGGAAGTTTCCATCCCTCAGGACAAGCCTTCATGGCATCTTCCCAGCTGTAAAGGCGGCCATACTTTTCGCAATACTCAATGCTATCGCGATAACACCAGCTATTCTCCGTCTGAAAATTCAGATTTTCAGCCATCCAATCCCGATTCCCAGAGGAAATTATACGATACATCTTACGATCGCGAACATCAGATGTCGTCTTAAGATCTACAGAGAGAGTCTCCAGCTCGTGAATTTTTTGAACCTTTGAATATTCCTCTGAAGAATCCCTGCAACCGCAAAGCGCAAGAAAACCAAAAAAATACAACAAAAATGCAGAATATCGAATCATCATCCTAAACCCAACCTTTTTCAAAAAGATATAAAAACACCTCAAAAAAAATGGCATGCCCGAAGGATGCAGGGCGAGGCGTGCGCCTCGATTACGCCCGACGTACCGTATTTTTCCCAGGGACGAGCGGGACAAGGCGCGAGCCGCCGTGGTGTACTCCGGTACACGAGGGGGCGAGCAACG